>CAYPTG010000087.1:0-8744 GCA_964413455.1 uncultured Mycobacterium sp.
GGCCGACGCCACCGCCGGGACGGGGCGGCATGCCGCCGGGGCCGGGCCGGGGAACGCCCGGTCCCTGCGGCCTGGGCATTGCACGCTCGACCGGCTGAACCGAGGAGAACGGGTTGTTGCCGACCCGGGGCGCACGGGGCAGACCGGGCTTGGGCGCACCCGAACCCGGACGGGGTCCGGCAGGAGCCGTCGGGGACGCAGCCGGCGCGGCATCCACCTGGGCTGCCGGGGGCGGCGGGGCTGCCGGTGCCGGGGCAGCCGGCGCGGGAGTCGGGGCGACCGGCGCGGCGGCGGCCGGTGCCTCTGGCGCGGCCTTGGCCGGAGCCTTCTTTGCCGGAGCCGGGGCCGGGGCCTTGCCGCCGCCGAACGATTCACGCAACCGCCGGGCGACCGGTGCTTCCACCGTGGACGACGCCGACTTAACGAATTCGCCCTGCTCGCTTAGCCGGGTGAGAACTTCTTTGCTCGTGACACCGAGTTCCTTCGCCAACTCGTGTACGCGGGCCTTACCTGCTGCCACTACTTCTCCATCTCTAGAGGCGACAGCGGTGGTTCACCGCGCCTCGGGTTTAGCTACGACGCATGGTCATCGGGACTTCACGGTGTGCTCATGTTCTTCGCTGCCTCTGTCGTTTCCTGGCGGGCGAGCCATTCGATGTGCTCGACCACCGCGGTGGTGTCCGGTGAACCGGCGATGCGCAACGCTCGGCCGAAAGCTCGCCGCCGGATCGCCGCCGTCAGGCAGCGATCATCGGGGTGCAGCCAGGCACCCCGGCCCGGGCGGCAGCCTGCCGTGTCGACGACGACGGCCTGCTGGCCGTTCCCCGTCGACACGGCCACCATCCGGAGCAGTTCGACAGCCAGCTCTCGCTTCCGGCAGCCGATGCACATGCGCACCGGAGCGGTGCGGTGCTCAGCGGCCGAAGCTTCGCGCTGGATCACGGCTCAGTCTAGCGTCACCAGCACGCAGTTGGAGAACACGGTATTCAGCCGGCGGCACCGGAGGCGGGTTCAGGTGCGTCGGCGTCGCTGCGGATGTCGATCCGCCAGCCGGTCAGCCGGGCGGCTAGCCGGGCGTTCTGCCCTTCCTTGCCGATCGCCAGCGAAAGCTGATAGTCGGGAACGATCACCCGGGCGGCACGCGCGGTGGCGTCGATGACGGTGACCGACACCACCTTGGCCGGGGACAGCGCGTTGGCGACGAACCGGGCCGGATCCTCGTCGTGGTCGATGATGTCGATCTTTTCGCCGGACAGCTCACTCATCACGTTGCGCACCCGCTGGCCCATCGGGCCGATGCAGGCGCCTTTGGCGTTGAGGCCCGGCACCTTGGACTGCACGGCGATCTTGGAGCGGTGCCCGGCCTCCCGGGCGACCGCCACGATCTCCACCGAGCCTTCGGCGATCTCCGGCACCTCCAGCGAGAACAGCTTGCGCACCAGGTTGGGGTGGGTGCGGGACAGTTCGATGCGGGGTTCGCGCATTCCCCGGGTCACTCCGACCACGTAGCAGCGCAGCCGGTCGCCGTGCTCGTAGCGCTCCCCCGGCACCTGCTCGGCCGGCCGGATCGTCCCCTCCGAGCCCTTGGTTTCGGTGCCGAGGCGCACGACGACGTTGCCGCGCGCGTTCTCCCGGTTGTCGCGCTGCACCACCCCGGCGACGACGTCACCCTCCCGGGCGGAGAACTCGCCGTAAACCCGCTCGTTCTCGGCGTCCCGGAAACGCTGCAGCATGACCTGTCGGGCGGTGGTGGCCGCGACCCGGCCGAATCCCTCGGGGGTGTCGTCCCACTCGCTGATGACGTTGCCGTCCTCGTCGGTCTCCCGGGCAATCACCTGCACCGCACCGCTTTTGCGGTCGATGTCGATGCGGGCGTCGGGTTGATGCCCTTCGGTGTGCCGGTAGGCGGTCAGCAGCGCGGATTTGATGGTGTCCAGTAGCTCGTCCACCGAGATGCCGCGGTCGACCTCGATCGCGTGCAGGGCGGCCATATCGATGTTCATGCTCCGGCCTCCGTGTGCTGCGGGCTGCCCGCCAGTTCGAGTTCTTCGGCGCCCGGCGTCGAAAACTCAACCTGGACAACGCATTTGCCGATATCGGCCAGCGGGATTCGGCGGACGGTCCAACCGCGCCCGGCGCGGACCACCAGGTCGGCGGCACCGTCGGCGGTGACCCCCAGCCGGCCGGTCAGATCGGTGCCGTCGTTGAGGGTGAGCTGCACCTTGCGGCCCCGGGCCCGGCGAAAGTGTTTCTCGGCGGTCAGTGGCCGGTCCACTCCGGGCGAGCTGACCTCCAGCAGATAGGGCAGCTCGTCGGTGTCCAGGCCGTCCAGCAGATCCTCGGCCGACCGGGACAACGCGGCAGCGGAATCCAGATCCAGCGGGATGTCACCGTCGGCGATCACCCGGATACGGGCCGGGCGGGCGCCTGCGTCCACCGATACGTCGTCGATCTCGTAGCCGGCGCGAGCGAACTTGTCGCGGAGTAGCTCGATCACCTGTTCCGGGGACGGCAATCCCGCAGGCCGCTGCGTCACGGCGAGCTCCTCATCTTGAGTTGTCCTGGCCGGTTACCAACGATACGCCAGCAATGCGGGCGGTAATGGCAGGATGTTGGCGTGCTTGAGCCAGCTTCCGGCCCCGACCCGGACTTTGATCGCCGCACTGTGCCCGCGCTGAGCCGCCGGCGGCTGCTCGTCGACGGCGGGCGCGGACTATTGGTGCTGGCGCTTGCCGGTACCGCGGCCAGCGCCTGCGGTAAACCGTCCGGCCCCGACCCGTTGGAAGCCGAGCTGGAAAGAGCGCGCAGCGACAGCGAACTGGCGGCCGCGGCGGCCAAGGCCGCCAAGCCACCGGTGGCCGCCGCCCTGGACGAGGTGGCCGCCGAGCGCGCCCGCCATGCTGCCGCACTGGTCGAGGAATTGGCCCGCGCCGCACGCAAACCCCTACCAACCGAGACCACCTCGGTCACCCCTGCCGCCGAAAAAACGCCGCCCACGGTGCGCGACGTCGCCGATGCGCTGCGCACGTCCGCGGACAGCGCAACGAAGCTGGTGCCGACCCTGTCCGGGTACCGGGCCGGCCTGATGGGGTCTATTGCCGCGGCGTGCACGGCGTCGTTCACGGTCGGCCTGCCGGTTGAAAGGAAGACACGGTGACCAGCCCGAAACCGCCCACCCCCACTCAGCCGGAAGTCCCGACCACGGTGGCGCCGAAGACGACGACGGTGTCCCCGAAGCCCGAACCCAAGAGCACCGAGGCTTCGACTGCTTCCTCGACCACCACGACAACGACCACTTCCCCGACGACGACCGCTTCCCCGACGACGACCGCATCGTCGACCGCGGAGTCGTCGGCGGAGGCCAGCGACACCTCAACCACGTCCTCGACCACCACCACGACAACTACGACCACGGCAACTACGACGACGACCACCACGACGGAAGAAACCACCCCGACGTCCACCGCGGAGCCGACACCGGACCCGGACCGCCCCAAGGATCCGGCCCAGGCCGCGTGGTACGACGCCCTGGTCGCCGAATACGCCGCCATCTACGGCTACGGCATGGTGTCGGCCAATGTGATGCCCGACGACAACGACCTCGTGTCGGCATCGCTGGCCCAACACCGCGACCGCCGGGAGGCCATCGTGGCGCTACTCACCGAACGGTCGGTGAAGGTGCCGCTGCCGGCCGCCGGCTACCAGCTGCCGATGACGGTGAACTCGGCCAACGGCGCGGCCAAGCTGGCGATCCGGATGGAAAGCGACTGCGCGGTGGCCTGGCGAGCGGTGCTCGAACAAGCCGAAGAGGACACCGACCGCGAGTACGGGACCAAAGCCCTGACGCAGTGCGCGGTGACCTCGGCGCGCTGGCGCAAGGTGCTCGGGGCATGGCCGATCACCGAGGCGTTCCCCGGCGGCAGCGAGTAGGTCGCCCGAGGATCAGCTCCCGGCGGCCGGGGTGGCGGCCAGTTCCGCGGCGATGACGCCGGCCGCGCCGTCGGCCGCGATCTCCCGGCTCTGCCCGCCGAACCGGTTGCGCAGTTCCACGGTGCCGTCGGTCCAGCCGCGGCCGATCACCACGATCCACGGCACACCCAGCAGCTCGGCGTCCTTGAACTTCACCCCGGGTGAGGCGGTCCGGTCGTCGAGCAGCACCTCGTGTCCCAGCCGGTCCAGCTCGGCGGCCAGCGCCTCGGCGCCGGCGCGGGCCTCGGGGTCCTTGTTGGCGATCACCACGTGCACGTCGAACGGCGACACCGAGGCCGGCCAGCGCAGCCCCAGCTCGTCGTGGTGCTGCTCGGCGATCACCGCCACCAGCCGTGACACGCCGACGCCGTAGGACCCCATGGTCAGCCGCACCGGTTTCCCGTCCTCACCGAGGACGTCGACGGCGAACGCATCGGTGTACTTGCGGCCCAGCTGGAAGATGTGGCCGATCTCAATACCCCGCGCGCTGACCAGCGGCCCGGCACCGTCCGGAGACGGATCGCCGTCGCGGACCTCGGCGGCTTCGATGGTGCCGTCCGGGGTGAAGTCCCGTCCGGCCACCAAACCCACCACATGCTTGCCGGTTTCATCGGCCCCGGTGATCCACGACGTTCCGGACACCACTCTCGGGTCGACCAGATAGCGAACACCATTGTCCAGCAACGCCTTCGGCCCGATGTACCCCCTCTTGAGAAACGGGTTGCGGGCGAAGTCGGCCTCGTCGAGCAGGGCGTACTCGGCCGGGTCCAGCGCGGCACCGAGCCGCTTCTCGTCGACCTCCCGATCACCGGGCACGCCGATGCCGAGCAGTTCCCAATCCCCGCCCGGCACACGCACTTTCAGCATGACGTTCTTCAGGGTGTCGGCCGCGGTGACGGTGCGCCCGGCGAACTGCGGCAGGCCGGCGGCGTTGGCCCAGTCCACCAGCGAGGCGATCGTCGGGGTGTCGCCGGTGTCGTTGGCGACCGGGTCGGGCAGGTCATCGAATGCCAGCGCCTCGGGCACCGCGGTGCTGACGGCTTCGACGTTGGCGGCGTAGCCGGACTCCAGGCACCGCACAAAGGTGTCCTCGCCGATCTCGCTTTCGGCGAGGAACTCCTCAGAAGCGCTGCCGCCCATAGCCCCGGATACCGCCGAGACGATCACGTAGCGAATCGCCAAGCGGGAGAACATCTTCTGGTAGGCCTCCCGGTGGGCCAGATACACCCGGCGCAGGCCGTCGTCGTCGACGTCGAACGAGTAGGAGTCCTTCATGACGAACTCGCGGCCGCGCAGGATCCCGGCCCGCGGCCGGGCCTCGTCGCGGTACTTGGTCTGAATCTGGAACAGCAGCACCGGGAAGTCCTTGTAGGAGCTGAGCTCGCCCTTGACGGTGAGGGTGAACAACTCTTCGTGGGTGGGGCCCAGCAGGTAGTCGTTATCGCGACGATCCTTGAGCCGGAACACCCCTTCGCCGTACTCGGTCCACCGGTTCGTGGTCTCATACGGCGCGCGCGGCAGCAGCGCCGGGAACAGGATCTCCTGACCGCCGATGGCCACCATCTCCTGGCGCACGATCGCCTCGATCTTGCGCAGCACCCGCAGACCCAGCGGCAGCCAGCTGTACAGACCCGGCCCGATCGGCCGGACGTAGCCGGCCCGGATCAGCAGCTTGTGGCTGGGGACTTCGGCGTCGGCCGGGTCGTCACGCAGGGTGCGTAGGAACAGCTCTGACATGCGAGTGATCACAGCGGGCTAGCTTAGCCACCGGTGGATAGGGTGAGCGCATGGCAGCTGATCAGACCGGTTCGGCGTTGGACTCCAACGCTTTCAGCGGCCGGATGCCCAGCCGGGCCGGCGATCTGACCGTCGAAACACACGGGATCGCTCCGGTGCCGCCGGACAACCGGTACGGCAGCGCCCGGCGGTTGTTCACCGTATGGTTCGCCCCGCAGGTGAACATGACCGTGGTGTTCACCGGGACGCTGGCCATCGCTCTGGGTCTCGGGTTCTGGCTGGGACTGCTGGCCATGGTGATCGGCACCGTGCTGGGTTCACTGGCGGTGGCCTACCTGTCCACCTGGGGTCCGCGCACCGGTACCGCGCAACTTCCCAACGCGCGCATGGCATTCGGCTCGACGGTGGCCGTGGTGGCGGTGATCCAGTGGCTGTGTTCGATCGCGTGGGACGGCCTGGTGGGATTGTTCGGCGGCGAGGCGCTGGCCGCGCTGCTGGGCATCCCGTTCTGGCTGGCGGTAGTGATCGTGCTGGCCGCCCAGGGCGCGGTCGGGGTGTTCGGCTACGAGGTGATCCACCGGTTGCAGGCGGTAATGACGGTGGTCCTGGTGCTCACCTTCGCGGTGCTGGCCGTCAAACTGCTGGGCGGCCACCAGATCGTCACCGCGCCCACCCTGGCCGGCGCGGATCTGACCGGGGCGTTCGTCATGGAGGTCACCATCGCGTTGAGCCTGGCGATCTCCTGGGCCAGCTACGGCTCGGACTACAGCCGCTACCTGCCGGTGCACACCGCACGCGCCGCTGTGTTCGGCTACACCTTCGCCGGACTGGCCGCGGCCTATATCGCGGTGCAGGCCATCGGGATCGCCGCCGGCCAGACGCTGAACGACCAGACCGTGCAAGGGGTGCACTCGGTAATGGGCGGCGGGCTGCTGGGCGGGTTGGCGCTGCTGGTGATCGCGCTGGGCTCGATTGCCTCCAACTCGATGAACGATTACAGCGGGTCGCTGGCGCTGCAAACCATCGGGGTGCGAGTGCGCCGCCCGGTGTCGGCGGTGGTGGTGGCGGTGCTGGCCTTCGCGCTGATCATGTGGCTGCACACCGGGGATCTGACCGAACGCTTCCAGGGCGTGCTGCTGTTCGTCAGCTATTGGGTGCCGGCGTTCGTGGCGATCGTGGCCATCGACTGGCGCTACCGCAGCGCCGGGCGCGACGTGCTCAACCCGGCTACCGAGCACACCCCGCGCACCGATGCGCTCGCCGCGCTGACGAGCTTCGTGGTGGCGTTCGCCGCGGCGGTGCCGTTCATGCACACCATCGACTTCGTCGGCCCGATGGCCCACCGGCTACACGGCGCCGATGTGGCCTACTTCGTGAATTTCCTTGTCGCAGCGGTGGTTTACGGTGTCTACCGGAAGATTAAGTAGCGCTCACGCGCCGAACTCGTCGCGGGCGGCGTCGATCGCATCCAGCACGTCGTCATGCCGGGCGCCGGTAATTCTGAACTCCAGCCCCTCGATCCACGCGTCGGTAGTCATACGTACAAAAATACGACAATCGGTCATGAACCCCCATGCCGCCGATCACAACTCCCCCGCTTCGACGGCCTCGCGGGTGTGCTGGGCGGCGGCGATCTGCCGGGCTGAGAAGCCGATGAAGAAGGCGGCGACGCCGACCAGCACGGCCACCGCGGCGATCCACAGCAGCGAGTAGGTGTAGCCGGCGCCGAGCGCGTCGAGTTGGTCGGGCGTCATATTGCCGACCGGTCCGGTGGCCCCGCCCAGGTAGAGGGTGCGGGAGGTCTGCACCGCCTGGATCACCACCAGCACCATCGGGCCGCCGAGGTTCTGCACCATCAGGGTTACGGCGCTGACCGGGCCGATCTCCCGCGGGCCGACGTCGGCCACCGCGCACAGCGGCAGGATCACCGAAATGACGCCAATCCCGAAGCCGCCCACCACAATCGGTAGCAGCAGGTCGGGGAAATACGGGATGGTGCGGGTCAGCGTCGACCCGTACAGCATCGCCCCCAGCACGAACACCCCGCCGCCGATGATCAGCCAGCGCGGGGCGATATGCGGCGCCAGCCGCGCGGTGAGCAGGTTGCCCAACCCCAGCGCCAATGCGAACGGAATGAAGCCGATCCCGGCGTGCAGCGCCGAATACCCAAGGACGTCCTGCACGTACAGCCCGATCATCACCGTCAGGGTGAGCATCACCCCGCCGGCCAGGAACAGCGACACGAACGTCATCACCCGGTTGCGGTCGCTGAACAGCGTCATCGGCACCAGCGGATGCTCGGCGCTGCGCTCCACCACGAAAAAGCCGATGCCCAGCAGCACCGCGGCCACCCCGGCGCCGATCACCCACGGATCCGTCCAGCCGCGTGCCGGGCCCTGGGTGAAGACCAGGACGGCCGCCGCGCAGCCCAGGGTGGCCAGCAACGCGCCGGCGACATCCAGCTTGAGGCGCTCGTGGCGGGTCTCTTCCAGCCGGGTGAGCGCGATCCAGATGATGACCGCACCGATCGGCAGGTTGATCAGGAACGCCAGCCGCCAGGAAATCACCGTCAAGGCACCGCCGACCACCAGGCCCAGCACCGATCCCAGGCCCTGCATGGCCGCCGACATCGCCATCGCCTGATTTCGGGCATGTCCGACGGCATAGGTGCTGGCGATCAGCGCCAACCCGGTGGGGGCGGCAACCGCGGCGCCGATGCCCTGCACCGCCCGGGCCGCGATCAGCAGCGGTCCGTCGGTGGCCAGCCCGCAGGCCATCGACGCGATGGTGAACACCCCGACGCCGGAGATGAAGGCCCGCTTATGGCCGATGGCGTCACCGACCCGGCCGCCGAGCTGCAGTAGCCCACCAAAGGTCAGCACGTAGGCGGTGATCACCCAGCTCTTGGCGGCGTCGGACAACCCGAGCTGTTCCTGCATCCGGGGCAACGCGACAATGACGATGGTGCCGTCCAGCGTGGACATCAGCTGCATGCCGGTGATCGCGATGATCGCGGTCCCCAGCACGCTGGAGGCTAA
>CAYPTG010000088.1:0-8716 GCA_964413455.1 uncultured Mycobacterium sp.
CAGGGGTTACGCTACGAGCGATGGTCCCGTTCTGGTTCACGCTGTCCGCGCTCTGTTTCACGGGTGCGGTGGTCCTGCTGTATGTCGACACCGGTCGGCGCCGCGGTCTCGGCCGCCGGCGCAAGTCCTGGGCGCGGGCCCACGGATTCGACTACGAGAAGGAGTCGGACGAGATCCTGGGCCGCTGGAAACGTGGCGTGATGTCCACCGCCGGCGACGTCGGCGCGCGCAACGTGGTCCTCGGCCAGATCCGCGGTGAGGCGGTGTACGTCTTCGACCTCGAAGAGGTCGCCACCGTCATCGCCCTGCACCGCAAGGTCGGCACCAACATCGTCATCGACCTGCGGTTGGAAGGGGTCAAGGAGCCGCGGGAAGACGACGTTTGGCTGCTGGGGGCCCTCGGGCCGCGGCTGATGTACTCCAACAACCTCGATGCCGCCCGGCGAGCCTGCGACCGGCGCATGGTGACCTTCGCCAACACCGCCCCGGAATGCGCCGAGGTGATGTGGAACGAGCAGAACTGGACGCTGCTGGCCATGCCGCTGTCCTCGACGCGCGCCGAGTGGGACGCCGGGCTGCGCGCGGTACGGCAGTTCAACGACCTGCTGAGGGTGCTGCCGCCGGTGGCCGCGCAGCCCGCCGCCGTGCCGGGAGGTTCGGCGAGGCTCGCCGGAGTTGGCGCCGTAGGTGCCGGCGTAGGCGAGGGGAAGCCGGGACCGACCCACCAGCCGGGACCGACCCACGAACCTGCCCGCCCGAGCGTGGCCGCCCGCGCCGAGCTCCCGCCGGGACGCAGCGAGTCCCCGCCGCTGCTGCGCCCGCAGCCCCGCGCCGGCACCCAGGCGCCTAACTACCAGACCTGATCCCGGCCGATAGGGTGGCTGGGTGTCTCGCCCAGTTGCCCTGATCACCGGCCCGACCTCGGGCCTCGGCGAAGGCTATGCCCGCCGTTTCGCCGCCGACGGCTACGACCTGGTCCTGGTCGCCCGCGATGTGGACCGGCTGGTCGGGCTGGCCGCCGAACTCCGGTCCGCCCACGGTGTCGACGTCGAGGTGCTGCCCGCCGATCTGGCCGTCGCGGCCGACCGCCAGAAGGTGTGCGATCGGCTGGCCGCCGGCGTCGCGGTGCTGATCAACAACGCCGGGCTGGGTACCTCCGGGGAGTTCTGGACCGCCCAGGGCGCTGTGCTGCAACACCAGCTCGACGTCAACGTCACCGCGGTCATGGCGCTGACCCGTGCTGCGCTTCCGCCGATGATCTCTGCCCACCGCGGCACCGTCATCAACGTCGCCAGCGTCGCCGGACTGCTGCCCGGCCGCGGATCGACCTACTCGGCGTCCAAGGCGTGGGTGGTGTTCTTTTCCGAAGGGCTGGCCAACGGGCTGGCCGGCACCGGGGTCGGCATTCACGCGGTGTGCCCGGGGTTCGTGCGCACCGAGTTCCACCAGCGGGCCGGCATCGATATGGCCTCGATCCCCGGTGTGATGTGGCTGAGCGTGGACGATGTCGTCAACGCGAGCCTGGCCGATATCGGCAAGGGCAAGGTCGTCAGTATCCCGGGTATGCAGTACAAGGCGCTGACCACCGTCGGCCGATTGATCCCGCGCGGAGTGGTCCGCGCCTTCACTAACAGGATGGGACGGGGCCGTGGCCGCACCTGAACTCGACGCCGCCCGGCGCGGCGAACTGGCCGATCTGGTCCGCCGGTTGTCGGTGGTGTTCGGCCGGGTGACGCTGTCGTCGGGCAAAGAGGCCGACTACTACGTCGACCTGCGCCGGGCCACCTTGCACCATCAGGCCGCCCCGCTGATCGGTGCGCTGATGCGCGAGCTGACCGCCGACTGGGATTACACGTCGGTGGGCGGTCTGACGATGGGCGCCGATCCGGTGGCTTGTGCGGTGATGCACGCCCCCGGCCGCCCGATCGACGCGTTCGTGGTGCGCAAAGCCGTGAAATCCCATGGTATGCAACGCCTTATCGAAGGCGCCGACGTTGCGGGAGCCCCGGTGCTGGTGGTGGAGGACACCAGCACGACAGGTGGTTCGGCACTACAGGCGGTGCGTGCGGTGCGCGAAGCCGGGGCGACGGTGGTCGGTGTCGCGACGGTGGTGGATCGGGCCACCGGCGCGGCCGAAGCCATCGAGGCCGAAGGGGTGCCCTACCGCAGCATCCTGGGCCTGGCCGACCTCGGTCTCGATGGTGGCTGAGCCGGACCCCGATTGGGACGAGACTGTCGACGTGCTGTGCGTCGGCGCCGGCGCGGGGGCGCTGGCCTATGGGATCCTCTGCGATGCCCGCGGTCTGGACGTGCTGATCGTCGGGTCCGGTGACTTCGATCCGCAGACCCGCGACTACCACCTGGCGATGACCGAGGACCTCGACGGCAGCCCACCGGAGCCGCAGCTGACCATCACCCGCGCCACACCGATCCTGCCGGGTCCGGTCGGTGGCGACAGCACGCCGGAGCCGAAGCCGCTTCCGCTGGAACCTTTTGTGGGCGAACAACTTCGGGAATGGTCGGCCCGGTGTCTGGCCTCACCGTTCGGGGTGATGTTCACCGAGGTGCCCGACCTGACCCCGATGCGCACCGCCGAGGGCCAGATCATCACCGCCGGGACGATCGGTGACTACCGGTGCGTCGACGGGCCGCCCGGACCGGCCCTGCAGCACCGGCTGCGCGAGCAAGCCGACGGTCTCTTCGGCCCGGCCGAGGACAAGCTGGCCGGCCTGATTGCCGCCGACGGCCGGATCGCCGGTGCGGTGCTGCACACCGCGGACGGGCCGTGGCGGGTCGGCGCCACCCGGGGCCTGGCGTTCTCGGTCGGGGCGGCACCGCGGCCCTGGCCGGCCCAGCCGGAACTTGTCGGTATGTCGGCAGAGGTCGCCCTGGTCGGCCGGCGGGCCGGCCGGTTCGGCCGGGTGGAGTTGCTGGCGTCGTGAACGAGGACCAGCCGGGCCCCACCGAGTGGGCCATCGGCGCGGCGAGTGACGGTCACGGCGTCGGCCCCTGGGCCGACACTCACCCCGAGGTACCAGCCGATGACCCGCGCTTTGATCCCGAGCTGTTGGCGCACGGCGATCAGCGCAATGTCGTTGACGCCTACCGGTATTGGCGACGCGCCGACATCGTCGCCGACATCGACCGCCGCCGGCACCGGCTGCATGTGGCGATCGAGAACTTCGGCAACGACGCCAATATCGGTGCGGTGGTGCGCACCGCCAACGCGTTCGCCGTGCGCACCGTGCACATCGTCGGGCGACGACGGTGGAACCGGCGCGGCGCCATGGTCACCGACCGCTACCAGCACCTGGCCCACCACGACAGCACCGAGGCGCTGCTCGGCTTCGCCGTCACAGCGGGACTGACCGTCGTCGCCGTCGACAACGTCCCCGGCGCGGTACGGCTGGAAGAAACTACCCTGCCCCTGGACTGCCTGCTGGTGTTCGGCCAGGAAGGGCCGGGAATCTCCGAGGACGCCCGGGCCGGAGCCGAGCTGACGGTGTCGATCGCGCAATTCGGCTCAACCCGCAGCATCAACGCCGGCGTGGCAGCCGGAATCGCCATGCACGCCTGGATCCGGCAGTGGGCCGACCTGTCCCGGGCCTGGTAAGGCAGGATTGCCGACATGGAATTGCAGTGGAGAGATCGGGCGGCCAGTGCCGAAGCCGCCATCGCCGCCCGGCACCTGCGCCGAGTGTGGAAGATACCCGGCACCCAGCTCGGTGTGGTGGCCTGGCCGGCCCCGGGCAAAGACCATTCGGCCGGCACCTGGCACTACTGGTGGCAGGCGCATCTGCTCGACACTCTGGTCGACGCGCAGGTCCGTGACCCGCAGTCGGAACGGGTGGAATCCATCCGGCGACAGATCCGCGGTCATTTCATCCGCAACAACTGTCACTGGACCAACGAGTACTACGACGACATGGCCTGGCTGGCGCTGGCGCTGGAGCGGGCCGACCGGCTGGCCGGGGTGGACAAGCCCAGGGCGCTGCACACGCTGACCGGGCAGCTGCTGGAATCCTGGTCACCGGCCGACGGCGGCGGCATCCGCTGGCGCAAGCAGGACAAGTTCTACAACGCCCCGGCCAACGGCCCGGCCGGCATCTTCCTGGCCCGCCACGGCAACCTGAGCCGGGCCACCGAGATGGCCGACTGGATCGACGACACCCTGATCGACCCGGAAACCCACCTGGTGTTCGACGGCATCAAAGCCGGCTCGCTGGTGCGCGCGCAGTACACCTACTGCCAGGGTGTGGTCGTCGGCCTGGAGACCGAACTGGCGGTGCGCACCGGTGAGGCGCGGCACAGCGCCCGGGTGCGCCGCCTGGTCGCAGCGATCGCCGAGCACATGGCCCCCGAGGGTGTGCTCAAGGGCGCCGGTGGCGGTGACGGCGGGCTGTTCGCCGGCATCACCGCCCGCTACCTGGCGCTGGCCGCCAACCAGCTGCCCGGTGACTCCGCCGATGACGCCGCGGCCCGCGACACCGCCCGCGGCATCGTGCTGGCCTCGGCCCGGGCCGCCTGGGAGAACCGGGCGCAGGTGGACGAGCTGCCGCTGTTCAGCGCGTTCTGGGACCGCGCCGCCGAGGTGCCGACCGCCGATGGGGTCACCGCCGCGTCGGTGGACGGCGCGGTGTTCGAGTCGTCGACTCCGGAGCGGGACCTTTCGGTGCAGGTGTCCGGCTGGATGCTGATGGAGGCCGCGCACACCCTGGAGGGCTGATCGTCGCGCGACCCAGCGCTCGCTAGCTCTCCTCAAGCTGAATTGTCGCGCTCCTCAGCGCGGCCCTGCCGCTTGATCGTCGCGCTCCTCCAGCAGGCCCCGGCGGCGCAGCAGATTGCGGCCCACCGTGATCAGCCCCGGAAGGATCGACAGGAACACGATCAGCAGGATCATCAGCTCCAGGTGTTCCTTGACGAACGGGACGTTGCCCAGGAAGTAGCCGAGCAGCGTCACCCCGGCTCCCCAGAGGATGCCGCCGACGATGTCGAACGCCAGGAACACCGGGTAGCGCATGGCCGACACCCCGGCCAGCACCGGGGTGAACGTCCGCACGATCGGCACGAAGCGGGCCAGGATGATCGTCTTCGGTCCGTGCCGCTCGAAGAAGGCGTGCGACTCGGTGACGTAGTGCTTCTTGAAGAACCGCGAGTCTTCCTTGTCGAACAGCGCCGGGCCGATCCGCCGGCCGATGAAATAGGCGCACTGATCGCCCAGCACCGCCACTATCGAGACGCAGACCACCAGCACCCAGATGTTCACCGGAGGGTTCGGGGCGGCGGCCAGCAGGCCACCGGTGAACAGCAGCGAATCGCCCGGCAGTAACGGGAACAGCAGGCCGGTCTCGATGAAGACGATGATCAGGATGCCCGGCAGCACGGCCGAGGCGAACGGCCCGCCCTCGCCGAGCCAATACATCGGGTCCATGATGCCCGGCAGGGCCAGCACGGTGGAGGTCATGGGCTCCCAAGATACCGGTGCGGTTTGAGATACTTCCTCCAGGACGCACCCGATCAGAGAGGACCGGCCATGCCCATCGCCACCCCAGAGGTTTACGCGGAGATGCTGAATCGCGCCAAGGAACACCACTTCGCGTTCCCGGCGATCAACTGCACGTCCTCGGAGACCATCAACGCGGCGATCAAGGGTTTCGCCGACGCCGGCAGTGACGGAATAATCCAATTCTCCACCGGCGGAGCCGAATTCGGCTCCGGACTGGGAATCAAGGACATGGTGGTCGGTGCGGTGGCACTGGCCGAGTTTGCGCATGTGATCGCCGAGAAGTACCCGATCACCGTCGCGCTGCACACCGACCACTGCCCCAAGGACAAGCTGGACACCTACGTCCGCCCGCTGCTGGCCATCTCTGCCGAGCGGGTGCGCGCCGGCCGTCCGCCGCTGTTCCAGTCGCATATGTGGGATGGCTCGGCGGTGCCGATCGATGAAAACCTGTCGATCGCCCAGGGACTGCTCAAGGACGCCGTGGCCGCCAACATCATCCTGGAGGTCGAGATCGGGGTGGTCGGTGGCGAAGAGGACGGCGTGGAGGCCGAGATCAACGAGAAGCTGTACACCAGCGCCGAGGATTTCGAGAAGACCGTCGACGCGCTGGGCACCGGCGAGAACGGCCGCTACCTGCTGGCGGCGACGTTCGGCAACGTGCACGGCGTCTACAAGCCGGGCAATGTGGTGCTCAAGCCCGAGGTGCTGGCCGAAGGCCAGCGGGTGGCCGCGGCCAAGCTGGGCTTGGCTCAGGGCGCGATGCCGTTCGACTTCGTGTTCCACGGCGGCTCGGGCTCACTGAAGTCGGAGATCGAGGATTCGCTGCGCTACGGCGTGGTGAAGATGAACGTCGACACCGACACCCAGTACGCCTTCACCCGCCCGCTGGCCGGGCACATGTTCGCCAACTACGACGGTGTGCTCAAGGTCGACGGCGAGGTGGGCAACAAGAAGGTCTACGACCCGCGCTCCTACCTCAAGAAGGCCGAGGCCGGGATGTCCGAGCGGGTGGTCGAGGCCTGCAACGACCTGTCCAGCGCCGGCCGGAGTGTGTCAGCGGGCTCCGCGAGCTGATCGCCCCGAGTCCCTGATCGCCCAAACCGACAAACGGGCGCAGTTTTGCGAGTGGAATGCGCCATTTCGTCGAGTTGGGTGCGTAGTCGTCAGGACGATTGGCAGATCTTCCACCGCTCGTCGCGGAACTGCAGATCGAAACTGCGGGTGGACGTGGTGCCCGGGTCGTAGGCCATATACGAGGTGACGTTGGCCTCGGCGTGCTCGCCGTTGACCACCACGTCGTCGATGCTGGCCACCACCGGGTACTGCTTGGCCTCGGAGATGCGGGCATAGGTGTCGGCCCAGGCCTTCTCGTCGTAGGCGACGTAGGTCTGGTTGGTCTGCCCGCAGGTGACGCTGCGCAGAGTCGCCAGGTTGCCGTCACGGACCGCGGTGTCGAAGGTTTCGATGGTGCCGCGAACGGCGTTGATCTGTGCGGTGTGCGCGGCGTTGGCGCGTTGCAGCAGCAGAAACCCGATCAGCGCTGCGGCCGCCAGCGCGCCAACGGCCAACAGCACCGGCAGCAGCCAGCGCGGACGGCCCGGCTTGCGGGGCGCGATCGCCCGCGGACCGACCGCCCGCGGCCGACCGGCGGTGGAGAAGATCTCGGTTGGCGCAGACTCGTCGGGCAGCCGGTCGATGATCTGGGTCAACTTCGCATCGAAACCCGGTGCGGTGTAACGCCATTGCGCGGTGTCGATCACCTCGGTCACCGGGTCGCTGTCGTCAATCGCCGGGTAGCCGGGGGCGCCGACGGTATCGGCGTCGTCGTCGTGGTCGGTCCCGGACGGGTTCGACATGGCGTACTGCGGCCTCCTGATGCGGGTCTTCTTCCGACCCTAGCGGTCGCTGCGGCAACCGGCCGTGAGCAACTCCGTTGCGCATCGGCCCATTTGCGACATCCGTCGCGCCCGGCACAATGTCTGCCATGACTTCCTTTGGCGATCTTCTCGGCCCACCGCCGGTACTGCTACCGGGTGATACCGAGGCCGAGGCCGAGCTGGCGGCCGGGGAGAACCCGGCCATCGTGGCGGCCGCCCACCCGGCGGCATCGGTGGCCTGGGCCGCGCTGGCCGAAGAGGCACTGGGCGAGGACAAGGCCGTCACCGCGTACGCCTACGCGCGGACCGGCTATCACCGCGGACTCGATCAGCTGCGTCGCAACGGCTGGAAGGGGTTCGGCCCGGTGCCCTACACCCATGAGCCCAACCGCGGCTTCCTGCGCTGCGTGGCCGCCCTGGCCCGGGCCGCCGACGCCATCGGCGAGACCGAGGAATACGCCCGCTGCCTGGACCTGCTCGACGACTGCGATCCGGCGGCGCGGGCTGAGCTGGGTTTGACCTAACGGCCGTGGCTCAGAGGTCGTGCTGGGCCGGGCAGTCCTCATCCGATCCGGGCGGCTCCACCTGAACGGTGGCGTGCTGGAGCCCGCGCTCGGCCAGGATCGCCCTGGCGTCGGCCAGCACGTGATCGGAGGTGCCGTTGGTGCTCAGGTGCGCGGTGGCCATGTCCTTGCCCGGCACCAGCGTCCACACATGCAGGTCGTGCACCTCGGTCACCCCGTCGACCGCGGCTAGCGCCGCGCGAAGCTCGTCGACGTCGATGTGCTTCGGCGACGACTCGGACAGAATCCGCAGTGCCGCCCGGGCCAGCGCGATGGCCCGGGGCAGCACCCACAGTGCGACCAGCACCGCCACTACGGTGTCGGCGTAGGGCCAGCCGGTGGTCACCATGACGATGCCGGCGATCAGCACCCCGACACTGCTGACCGCGTCGGCCAGCACCTCCATGTAGGCGCCCTTGACCGCCAGGCTGCTTTCCGAATGCGACCGAAGCAGAAACACCACAGCGACATTGGCGGCCAGTGCCAGCAGCGCCACCAGGATCATCGGCCGGCCCGGGATCTGCGGGGGCTCACCGAGCCGGTGGATCGCCTCGTAGACGATGAAGACCGCCACCCCGAGCAGCAGCACCGCGTTGGCCACCGCGGTGAACACCTCGGCGCGGTGCCAGCCGTAGGTGCGGGCCGCCGACTTGGACCCGCGCCGGGCCAGTAGCACCGCGGTGAGGCCCATGAACAGTGCCACCAGGTCGGTGAGCATGTGGCTGGCGTCGGCCAGCAGCGCAAGCGACCCGATGAGCAGCGCGGTCCTC
>CAYPTG010000089.1:0-385 GCA_964413455.1 uncultured Mycobacterium sp.
GTCTTCAACCGTGCGGGCGAAGCCGTCTTCACCGCCACCCAGACGCTGGTGGAGAAAAGGCTTGCCGCACAAGCCACCGGCCGCGAAGCGCTGGGCCGGGAGAGCTTCATCGAGAAGGTCTGGGAGTGGAAGGCCGAGTCCGGTGGCACCATCGGCGCCCAGATGCGCCGGCTCGGTGACGGGGTCGACTGGAGCCGTGACCGGTTCACCATGGACGAGGGTCTTTCCCGGGCCGTGCGCACCATCTTCAAACGGCTCTACGACGCCGGATTGATCTACCGCGCAGAGCGTTTGGTCAACTGGTCGCCGGTGTTACAGACTGCGATCTCCGACCTCGAAGTGAAATACGAAGAGGTCGAGGGCGAGCTGGTGTCCTTCCGCTACG
>CAYPTG010000089.1:395-8696 GCA_964413455.1 uncultured Mycobacterium sp.
CGCTACGGCTCCCTGGATGACGCGCAGCCGCACATCGTGGTGGCCACCACCCGCATCGAAACCATGCTCGGCGACACCGCGATCGCCGTCCATCCCGACGACGACCGGTACCGGCACCTGGTCGGCACGACACTGCCGCACCCGTTCCAGGACCGGGAGATCGTCGTCGTTGCCGACGCCCATGTCGACCCCGAATTCGGTACCGGCGCAGTCAAAGTCACCCCGGCGCACGATCCCAACGACTTCGAGATCGGCATGCGGCACAGCCTGGCGATGCCGTCCATCATGGACACGGCCGGCCGGATCGCCGGCACCGGAACACAATTCGACGGCATGGACCGGTTCGAGGCCCGAACCAAGGTGCGCCAGGCGTTGGCCGAACAGGGCCGCGTCGTCGCCGAGAAGCGTCCCTATCTGCACAGCGTGGGGCATTCCGAGCGCAGCGGTGAGCCGATCGAGCCCCGGCTGAGCCTGCAATGGTGGGTCAAGGTGCAGTCGCTGGCCACCGCCGCCGGTGACGCGGTGCGCGGCGGTGACATCGTCATCCACCCCAAGAGCCAGGAGCCGCGCTGGTTCGATTGGGTCGACGACATGCACGACTGGTGCATCTCCCGGCAGCTGTGGTGGGGCCACCGCATCCCGATCTGGCACGGCCCGGACGGGCAGTTGGCCTGCGTCGGCCCGGATGAGACCCCGCCGGAAGGCTGGGAACAGGACCCCGACGTGCTGGACACCTGGTTCTCCTCGGCGCTGTGGCCGTTCTCCACCATGGGCTGGCCGGATCGCACGCCCGATCTGGAAAAGTTCTATCCGACAAGCGTTTTGGTGACCGGCTACGACATCCTGTTCTTCTGGGTGGCGCGGATGGTGATGTTCGGGACGTTCATCTCCGGTGACGACGCCGTCACTCACGACGGTGCCCGGGGCCCACAGATGCCGTTCCAGAACGTCTTCCTGCACGGGCTGATCCGCGACGAACACGGCCGCAAGATGAGCAAGTCCCGCGGCAACGGCATCGACCCGCTGGACTGGGTGGAGCTGTTCGGCGCCGACGCGCTGCGCTTCACCCTGGCCCGCGGCGCCAGCCCCGGCGGGGACCTGTCCATCGGTGAGGACCACGCACGCGCGTCCCGCAATTTCGCCACCAAGCTGTTCAACGCCACCCGGTTCGCCCTGATGAACGGTGCCGCCCCGGCGCCGCTGCCCGGCACCGACGAGCTGACCGACGCCGACCGGTGGATCCTGGGACGCGCCGAAGAGGTTCGCGCCGAAGTGGATTCGGCGTTCGAGGCCTACGAGTTCAGCCGGGCCTGCGAGACGCTCTACCACTTCGCCTGGGACGAGTTCTGCGACTGGTACCTGGAGCTGGCGAAGGTGCAACTTGCCCAGGGGGTCCAGCACACCACAGCTGTTCTGGCGAGCGTGCTGGACACCCTGCTCAAACTGCTCCATCCGGTGATGCCGTTCGTCACCGAGGTGCTGTGGAAGCAGTTGACCGGCAACGCCGGGGCGAGCGAAGCGACGGGAAAGGTAAAGTCCCTGGTCATCGCCGACTGGCCGGCGTCCTCCGGTATCGCATTGGATAGCGCTGCGGCCCAGCGCATTTCCGATGTTCAGAAGCTAGTCACCGAGGTCCGACGTTTCCGCAGCGACCAGGGGCTGGCCGACCGACAGAAGGTTCCCGCCCGGCTGGAAGGTATCGGTGAGGCCGGCCTGGACGAACTGGTGGCGCCGGTGACGGCGTTGGCCTGGCTGACCCATCCCGACGGAGACTTCCGGCCGACCGCTCAGGTGGAGGTGCGGCTGTCCGGCGGCACCGTCGGCGTCGAACTGGACACCTCGGGAACCGTCGACGTCGACGCCGAAAGGCGAAGGCTGGAAAAGGATCTGGCCGCCGCGCAGAAAGAACTGGCCGCGACCACCGGCAAGCTGGGCAACGAGGCGTTCCTGGCCAAGGCGCCGGGCAACGTGGTGGACAAGATCCGGGACCGGCAGAAGCTGGCCGGCGAGGAAGTCGACCGGATCACCGCCCGGCTGGCTGCGCTGGGATGACCGAACCGACTCCGACGGAGCCCAGTCCCGACGAGATCGCCGCGCTGCTGCAGGTGGAGCATCTGCTCGACCAGCGCTGGCCGGAAACCAAGATCGAGCCGAGCACCGCGCGGATACGGGCGCTGCTGGACCTGCTGGGGTCACCACAGCGCAGCTATCCGTGCATCCACGTCGGTGGCACCAACGGCAAGACCTCGGTGACCCGGATGATCGACGCCCTGCTGACCGCGCTGCACCTGCGCACCGGCCGCACCACCAGCCCGCACCTGCAGGCGGCGATCGAGCGGATCGCCGTCGACGACCGGCCGATCAGCCCGGCCCGCTACGTCGAAACCTATTGCGAAATCGAACCTTTCGTGCAGATGGTCGATGCACAGTCAGAAGCCGGTGAACTCGGGCCGCCCGGCCCGCCGATGAGCAAGTTCGAGGTCGTCACCGCGATGGCCTTCGCTGCCTTCGCCGACGCCCCGGTCGACGTCGCGGTCGTCGAGGTCGGCATGGGTGGGCGCTGGGACGCCACCAACGTGGTGGACGCACCGGTGGTGGTGTTCACCCCGATCGGCATGGATCACACCGACTACCTCGGCGAAAGCGTCGCCAAGATCGCGCAGGAAAAAGCCGGGATTATCACCGCGAGAAGCGATTCCGGCGCCACCGAGCCGGATGCCACCGGCACGGTCGCGGTCATCGGCCGTCAGCCACCGCAGGCCATGGAGGTGCTGCTGGAGCACGCCATGCGGGCCGATGCGGTGGTGGCTCGCCAGGACTCGGAGTTCACTGTGCTGAGCCGGCAGGTGGCCGTCGGCGGGCAGCAGCTGGAAATCCAGGGCCTGGGCGGGGTGTACTCGGAGATCTTCTTGCCGCTGCACGGAGAGCATCAAGCACACAACGCCGCGCTGGCGCTGGCTGCCGTCGAGGCGTTCTTCGGCGCGGGCGCCCAACGGCAACTCGACGTCGACGCGGTGCGCGCCGGGTTCGCCGCGGTGCGCAGCCCGGGCCGGCTGGAGCGGATGCGCAGCGCGCCAACGGTATTCATCGACGCCGCGCACAACCCACCCGGTGCGGTGGCGCTGGCCTCGGCGTTGAGCACCGAGTTCGACTTCCGGTTTCTGGTGGGCGTGCTCGGGGTGCTCGCCGACAAGGACGCCACCGCGATGCTGTCAGCGTTCGAGCCGGTGTTCGACGTACTGGTGGTGACCGACAACGGTTCACCGCGGGCGCTGGATGTCGACACCCTGACCGCGCTGGCCGAGGAGGTGTTCGGCCCGGAGCGGGTGGTGCGCACGTCGAGCCTGCCCGATGCCATCGAGACCGCCACCGCGCTGGCTGAGGACGCCGGCGCCGACACCGACGGATTCTCCGGCGCCGGCATCGTCATCACCGGTTCGGTAATGACCGCCGGGGCGGCCCGCACCCTGTTCGGTAAGGATCCACAATGATCGACCAAAAGATATGACCGACCCAAAAAATATGACCGACCCGAAAACTGTTGCCGGCCAGCCCGATCCGTGGAAGAGCTTCCGCGGCGTGATGGCCGGCACGCTGATCCTGGAGATCATCACGGTGCTGCTCGCGGTGCCGGTGGTGGCGACGGTCGGCGGCGGGCTGACCGCCGGATCGATCGGCTACCTGGTGGGCTTCGCGGTGCTGCTCGGTCTGCTGGCCGGGATGCAGGGCCGCCGGTGGGCCATCTGGGCCAACCTCGGTGTGCAGGCGGTACTTGTCGCCGGGTACGTCATCTATCCGGTCATCGGATTCATCGGCGTGCTGTTCGCGGTGGTGTGGGCGGTGATCGCCTATCTGCGCGCCGAGGTGCTGCGCCGGCAGCGACTCGGACTGCTGCCGGGGCAAGAACCGACCCGGGACTGAGCACCGGTACGCTTCCGGACGTGAACGAGCAGACTCTGATTCTTATTAAGCCTGATGGCGTCCAGCGGAAGTTGGCCGGGGAGATTCTGGCCCGTATCGAGCGTAAAGGCCTGACCATCGCCGAGCTGAAGCTCGTTCACGTCACCGACGAGGTGGCGCGCGCGCACTACGCCGAACACGCCGAGAAGCCGTTCTTTGGCTCGCTGCTGGAGTTCATCACCTCCGGCCCGGTGGTGGCGGCGGTGCTGGAAGGCCCCCGTGCGGTGGCCGCCTTCCGTCAGCTGGCCGGTGGCACCGACCCGGTTGAGAAGGCCACCCCCGGCACCATCCGCGGCGATTTCGGCCTGGAGACCCAGTTCAACCTGGTGCACGGCTCGGACTCCGAGGAGTCCGCCGCCCGCGAAATCGCGCTTTGGTTCCCGACCGACGCCAGCTAGAACACCTCTGAACCGCGCGAAACCGGGCACTCGACCCGAAACCCGCCGCCGGTATGGGATACTGGCATCGGCCGGCCGGTAACGGGCGGCCAGAATAAGGCTTAAGGCGTACGCGACCACCACGAGCCTGTGGTGTGGCGCGGACCGTCGACAGTTCTCATTCAGCCAGGCACTGAACGGGTTCAGCGAAGCCCGTCGGAGCGAGACATGACAAGCCCGGGCACCGCCCGGGCGCATAACAGAAGCCCTCGCGTGGCCGCGTCGTAAGACGCGCCCGGGGGCTTAAGGAGAATACGTGTCCGATGATGATCTCAACCAGGATCTGCCCGAATCCCCGTCGCAGGGGCAACCGCCGGACTCCGGCGAGCAGCTAGCCGCCGAGCTCCCTGAACGGGTGCGGGTGCACTCGCTGGCCCGGACGCTCGGCACCACCAGCAAACGCGTGCTGGACGCGCTGGCCGAACTCGACGGAGCCGACAGCCGGCCCCGCAGCGCTCAGTCCAGCATCGACCAGGCCGAGGCCATCCGGGTGCGCGAGCTGCTGGCCACCCAAGCCGACCCCGCGCTCACCGACGCGGCAGCTGTCGTCAGCGCCGAGCCCGTCGACCCGACGGCCGCGGTGATCGTGGAAGTCGCCACCGAAGCTGCTGTGGAAGCCGAACCGGAGTCCCGGCTGATGCTGGAGCAACCGGCCTACATGCCGCTGTTCGTGGCGCCCCAGCCGGTGGTCGCCGAGGCGGCCCCCGTACCTCACGACGAAGACGGCTCTGACACCGACGACGAAGCCGCCGACGCCGAGGACGCGGAGGAAGACGCCGCCGAAGCCGCTGACCGTCCGGCCAATCGCCGGCGTCGGCGCGGCCGCCGTGGCCGCGGCCGGGGCCGGGGTGAGCAGGCCGGTGCCGATGACGAAGACGGCGACAACGAGTCCGCCGCCGTCGCCGAGGACGGCGACAACGCTGAAGACGGCGAGGACGACGACGAAGAGGAGTCGGCCGGTGGGGAAGGGGCAACCCGTCGTCGCCGGCGGCGTCGCCGCCGCCGGGCCGGCACCGGGGAGGGCGGCGGTGATTCCCCGTCGCCGGACGACCCGCCGAACACCGTCGTGCACGAGCGGGCTCCACGCTCGAAGGCGGACCGCGCCGATTCCAACGAGATTCAGGGCATCAGCGGATCTACCCGACTGGAGGCCAAGCGTCAGCGCCGCCGCGACGGTCGCGACGCCGGCCGTCGCCGTCCGCCGATCCTGACCGAGTCCGAGTTCCTGGCCCGCCGGGAGGCCGTCGACCGGCTGATGGTGGTGCGCGACAAAGTGCGCACCGAACCCCCGCATGAGGGTTCGCGGTACACCCAGATCGCTGTGCTCGAAGACGGCATCGTGGTCGAGCACTTCGTCACCTCGGCGGCTTCGGCGTCGCTGGTCGGCAACATCTATCTCGGCATCGTGCAGAACGTGCTGCCCTCGATGGAGGCGGCGTTCGTCGACATCGGCCGCGGCCGCAACGGTGTGCTCTACGCCGGCGAAGTCAATTGGGAGGCAGCCGGACTCGGCGGGGCCAACCGCAAGATCGAGCAGGCCCTCAAGCCCGGTGACTACGTCGTCGTTCAGGTCAGTAAGGACCCGGTCGGGCACAAGGGCGCCCGGCTGACCACCCAGGTGTCCCTGGCCGGACGCTATCTGGTGTACGTGCCGGGGGCGTCGTCGACCGGGATCAGCCGCAAGCTGCCGGACACCGAACGTCAGCGGCTCAAGGAGATCCTGCGCGAGGTGGTGCCGGCCGACGCCGGGGTGATCATCCGCACCGCCTCCGAAGGCGTCAAGGAAGACGACATCCGCGCCGACGTCACTCGGCTCTCCGAGCGGTGGGCGGCGCTGGCCACCCAAGCCGAGGAGATCAAGGCCAAGGCCGCCGGGGCTGCTGTCGCGCTCTACGAGGAGCCCGACGTTCTGGTCAAGGTGATCCGCGACCTGTTCAACGAGGACTTCTCCGGCCTGACCGTCTCCGGTGACCACGCCTGGGACACCATCACCGAATACGTCAATTCGGTTGCCCCCGAACTGCTTTCAAAACTGACCAAGTATGAGCAGGCCGGCCCCGACGTGTTCGCGGTGCATCGCATCGACGAACAATTGGCCAAGGCGATGGACCGCAAGGTGTGGCTGCCCTCCGGCGGCACGTTGGTGATCGACCGCACCGAGGCGATGACGGTGGTCGACGTCAACACCGGCAAGTTCACCGGCGCCGGCGGCAACCTGGAACAGACCGTCACCAAGAACAACCTTGAGGCCGCCGAGGAGATCGTGCGTCAGCTGAGGCTGCGCGACATCGGCGGCATCGTGGTCATCGACTTCATCGACATGGTGTTGGAGTCCAACCGCGACCTGGTGCTGCGCCGGCTCACCGAGGCGCTGGCCCGGGACCGCACCCGTCATCAGGTGTCCGAAGTGACCTCGCTGGGACTGGTGCAGCTGACCCGTAAACGGTTGGGCACCGGGCTGATTGAGGCGTTCTCCACCACCTGCCCGCACTGCGCCGGCCGCGGCATCATGCTGCACGTCGACCCGGTGGACAACGCGCCGGCCGCCGCGCGCAAGTCCGAGGGCGGCAACCGGCGCAACCGGCGCGGCCGCAAGGGTAAGGCCGAGGAGCCGGCGGTGGCCCGGGTGCCGGCGCACGGGCCCGGTGAGCATCCGATGTTCAAGGCGATGGCCGCGGCCAAAGGCGACGACGACACCGAGGACGACGACGCCGACACCGAAGATGTTGAGGACGACGAAGACATCGAACTCGATGAGGTCGATGAGGACGCCATCGACGACGAAGCCATCGAAGAAGACGAGGCGTTGGAGATCGTCGACGACGAGGACGAAGACGAAGAAGACGACGAGCCCGAGGACGATGAGGACGACGAGCTCGATGACGACGATGAGCCCGAAGACGACGAAGACGACGCCGAGGACGACGAGGCCGACGGAGACGAGGCCCCGCAGCTCACCGCCCCGGAACCGTCGGCCCCGGCCCGCCGCCCCCGTCGTCGCGCCGCGGCCCGCCCGGCAGGCCCCCCGGCGCTATATCACTAGGCGCTCGGTTTGACCCTGGATACGCTGGTCACGTACCCTTGACCGGTTGTCGCCAGGCCCCGCCGGCGGCAGCGGGACGCCCCGGTTCACCCGGTGCGTGGCCCGCACTAAGACCCGCTCGCGCGCCACGAGGTAGCGCGTGCCCGCGACTCGGCCCTGGCCGGGCCGCCGACTGGAAGAGGAACGATGGCAGCCCAGACAGCCACCTACGCGATCGTCAAGACGGGCGGCAAGCAGTACAAGGTCGCCGTCGGTGACGTGCTCAAGGTCGAGAAGATCGAGTCCGAGCCGGGCGCTTCGGTGCAGCTGCCGGTCGCGCTGTTGGTCGACGGTGCCACCGTCACCACCGACGCGGACAAGCTGGCCAAGGTCACCGTCAGCGGCGAGGTGCTGGAGCACACCAAGGGCCCCAAGATCCGCATCCACAAGTTCAAGAACAAGACCGGCTACCACAAGCGGCAGGGTCACCGTCAGCCGCTGACGGTGCTCAAGGTCACCGGTATTAAGTAGACGAGAGACGAAAGCGGACTGACATGGCACACAAGAAGGGCGCGTCCAGCTCGCGCAACGGTCGTGAGTCCAACGCCCAGCGACTCGGCGTCAAGCGATTCGGCGGCCAGGTCGTCAAGGCCGGCGAGATCCTGGTCCGTCAGCGCGGTACCCACTTCCATCCCGGCGTCAACGTCGGCCGTGGCGGCGACGACACCCTGTTCGCCACCGCCCCCGGTGCGGTGGAGTTCGGCGTCAAGCGCGGCCGCAAGACCGTCAACGTCGTTCGGGCGCAGCGCGTCGAAGCCTGACGGCGTCGAAGTCGACGTTTTGGCGCTGACCACTCGCACTTTCCCGCCCATTTGTTCGTTT
>CAYPTG010000090.1:0-8679 GCA_964413455.1 uncultured Mycobacterium sp.
GTCAGCGCCCAGACCGAAGCCGAACGCCAGGCCGCTGTTGCGACCACCCCGGCCCGCAAGCTGCGGGAGATCCGGATGGCGCTGGCGCTGGACAAGGCGCTCAGCAAGCCGGAGATTCTGACCCGCTATCTGAACCTGGTGCCGTTCGGCAACGGCGCCTACGGGGTCCAGGACGCCGCGCGCACCTACTTCGGCATCAACGCCTCGCAGCTCAATTGGCAGCAGGCCGCGTTGCTGGCCGGCATGGTGCAGTCCACCGCGACGCTGGATCCCTACACCAACCCGCAGGCCGCCCTGGAGCGACGAAACCTGGTGCTGGACACCATGATTAAGAATCTGCCGAA
Organism: uncultured Mycobacterium sp.; assembly: GCA_964413455.1. Classification (GTDB taxonomy): domain Bacteria; phylum Actinomycetota; class Actinomycetes; order Mycobacteriales; family Mycobacteriaceae; genus Mycobacterium. Next base: position 345 of record CAYPTG010000090.1, read on the forward strand.
CCTGGCCGCGGACCTGGAGGCGGCCAAAGCGCAGCCGTTGGGCATACTGCCGCAGCCGGGTGCGCTGCCGCAGGGTTGCATCGCCGCCGGCGACCGGGCGTTCTTCTGCGACTACGTGCTGGAGTACCTGGCGCGGGCCGGAATCAGCAAGGAAGACGTCGCCCGCAAGGGGTACCTGATCAAGACGACGCTGGACCCGCGGGTACAGACCAGCGTCAAGCAGGCGATCAATTCGATCGCCTCACCCAAGCTGGACAGCGTTGCCAGCGTGATGAGCGTCATCCGGCCGGGCAAGGACTCGCACCGGGTGCTGGCGATCGGCGACAACCGCGGCTACGGCCTCAAACTCGAAGACGGCCAGACCGTGCAGCCGCAGCCCTACAGCCTGGTCGGCGACGGCGCCGGATCGGTGTTCAAGATCTTCACCAGTGCCGCCGCGCTGGAGATGGGCATGGGCATCAACGCCATGCTCGATGTGCCCCCGGTGTTCCAAGGCGATCACCTGGGAGACAGCAACACCCCCGGCTGCCCGCCGAAGACCTGGTGTGTGAAGAACGCGGCCGGCTACCGCAGCCCGATGAGCATGACCGAGGCGTTGGCAATGTCGCCCAACACCGCGTTCGCCAAGCTGATCCAGCAGGTCGGGGTGGCCCGAACCGTCGATATGGCGGTGCGGTTGGGGCTGCGCTCCTACGCCGAGCCCGGAACGGCCCACGACTACGTCCCGAAGAGCAACGAGAGCCTCGCCGACTACATCAAGCGGGAGAACATCGGCTCGTTCACACTGGGTCCGTTCGAGGTCAACGCCCTGGAATTGTCCAACGTCGCGGCCACCCTGGCCTCCGGCGGCACCTGGTGCCCGCCGAGCCCGATCGAGAAGGTCGTCGACCGCAAGGGCAACGTGCTTGAGCTGCCGGTGCCCAAATGCGAGCAGGTGATCACCCCCGGGCTGGCCAACACCCTGACCAACGCGCTGTCCAAGGACACCGTCGGCGCCGGCACCGCAGCCGCGGCGGCCGGCTCGGTGGGCTGGACGCTGCCGATGGCCGGCAAGACCGGCACTACCGAATCGCACCGCTCCTCGGCGTTCCTCGGCTACACCAACCAGCTCGCCGCGGCCAGCTACATCTTCGACGACTCCCCCACCCCGGCCGCGCTGTGCGCGTTCCCGCTGCAGAAATGCGGGGGCGCCGGCAACCTGTACGGCGGAACCTCGCCGGCGCAGACCTGGTTCCAGGCGATGAGCCCGATCGCCAACACGTTCGGCCCGGTGACGATGCCGCCGACCGAACCGCGCTACGTCAACGGCGCCCCCGGGGAGGAAGTGCCGGACGTCAACGGGCTCAACCTGGACGCGGCCAAGAAGCGTGTGGTCGACGCCGGCTTCCAGGTCTCAGAGTTCCCCGCACCGGTGTACAGCAACGCGGCCAAAGACTCGGTGGTCGGCACCACCCCGACCGGGCAAGTGCAGCCGGGGTCGGTCATCACCATCAACACCAGTAACGGCATCGCTCCGGCCGCGGCGCCGCCTCCCCCGCCGGTCTACACCCCGCCCGATCAGGGCTACATCCCGCCCAGCTACAACAAACCGACCTACAACGCACCCACCTACAACGCCCCGGTGAACAACGCGCCGGTCTACAACCCTCCCCCGGTCTACAACCCGCCCCCGGTCTACAACCCTCCCCCGGCGTACAACCCTCCCCCGGCGTATGACCCGGCGCCCGCGTTCGAGCCGCCACCGCCACCGCCTCCGGTACAAGCGGCACCCCCTCCGCCGCCACCGGCGCCGGAGCCCCCGCCGCCGAACATTATCGAGATCCCCGGCCTGCCTCCGATCATCATCCCGGGACCGCCTCCGCCGCCGCCACCACCACCGGCACCGGAGCCCCCGCCCCCGGTTTTCGCGCCGCCGCCACCGCCTCCGGAGCCGCTGCCTCCGCCGCCACCGCCTCCGGAGCTGTTCCCGCCACCGCCGCCGTAGCGGTTGGCGTCAGGCGGGCTGGCTTCAGGCCGGCCAGTCCAGCAGCCGGTCGACCGGCCAGGTGTTGATCACCCGGTCGGCCGGCACCCCGGCGTCCAGTGCGCGCTGCGCTCCGTAGCCGAGGAAGTCCAGCTGGCCGGGCGCGTGCGCGTCGGTGTCGATGGAGAACGCGCAGCCGATCTGTTCGGCCAGCCGCAGCAGCCGGGTCGGCGGATCCCGGCGTTCCGGCCGGGAGTTGATCTCCACGGCAGTGTTGTGGTCCCGGCAGGCGGTGAACACCGCTTCAGCGTCGAAGCGGGACTGCGGGCGGGTGCCCCGGCTGCCGCCCACCAGCCGGCCGGTGCAATGCCCGAGCACGGTGACCCGGTGCTCGGAGACCGCCCGGACCATCCGGCGGGTCATCGCCTTGGGCTCCATCGCCAGCTTGGAGTGCACGCTGGCGACCACCACGTCGAGCCGGTCCAGCAGCGCTGGAACCTGGTCGAGCCGGCCGTCGTCGAGGATGTCCACTTCGATGCCGGTGAGAATCCGCAGCGGCGCCACCTGGTCGCGCAGGTGATCGATGACGTCCAGCTGCCGGCGCAGCCGGTCGGCGGACAGACCGTTGGCGATCGTCAGCCGCGGGGAGTGATCGGTCAGCGCCAGGTACTCGTGGCCCAGCGCGGCCGCGGTGGCCGCCATCTCCTCGATGGGCGCTACACCGTCGGACCAGTTGGAATGGCAGTGCAGATCACCGCGTAACGCCTGCCGGAGGGCGCCGCCGCCGAAATCCTTTGCCGCGTCCCGTAATTCGGTCAGCGCGTCGGGTTCGCGGCCGGACCATGCCTGGGAGATCACCGTTGCCGTTTTAGGCCCGACGCCGGGCAGCGAGCGCCAGGTGTCGGTGCGGCCGAGCCGGTCGCGGGTCGGCTCGTCCAGGCCGTCGACGACGTCGGCGGCCTTGCGGTAGGCCATCACCCGGCGCGGGTCATGTCCGGCCCGGTCTTTGTAGTAGGCGATCTGCCGCAGTGCCGCCGCCGGGTCCATACCCACCAGTGTGCCCGGGGTGCGCGTGCAGACCTGTGGGTATGGGGATCGCTGCATCGGGCCGGGCGGTGACCGGCTACCGTCTGCACTATGGCTGACAAGGTTTCGGAATCCATCACGATCAACGCCTCCCCCAAGAAGGTGATGGAGGTCATCGCCGACCTGGCGGCCTATCCCGACTGGAGTGACGGCTTCACCGCGGTGGAGATCGTCAACACCCACGACGACGGCGCCCCCAAGGACGCGTCGTTCACCATCTCCACCCCGCTGGGTAAGGACACCTACGAGATCGGCTACGTCTGGAAGGGCCACGAGTCGGTGCGTTGGACGCTGAACTCCGACGAGGACGGCAAGCCCAAGTCCAGCATGATGCGCAGCCTGGACGGGATCTACAAGCTCACCCCCGAAGGCAAGGGCACCAAAGTGACCTACGAGCTGGAAGTCGACCCGAAGATCCCGATGATCGGCTTCCTGAAGAAGAAGGCCGCCTCCTCCATCGTCGACCAGGCGCTGAAGGGGCTGAAGAAGCGGGTCGAGCAGGGGTGAGGTCCGACTGTCTCGCCCAACTCGACGAAATGTCGCAATCCACTCGCAAAACCACGCCCATTTGTCGGTTTGGGCGGCGCGGCTAGCTGAGCACGGCGTCGATGGCCCGGTAGATGCGCTGTTCGCTGACCGGGCGCGGGGTGCCCAGCTGCTGGGCCCACAGGCTGACCCGGAACTCCTGAATCATCCGGGCGATGTCGCGGACGTCCTCGGCGCCGGCCCGGGTCGGGGACAGCGCGGCCAGCAGCTCGTCGTAGGCGTCCTGGACCGCACCAACCCGCGCCATCCGCTCTTCGTCGGCCCGCGGGGCCTGCGCCAATTTGTCGAGCCGCCGGCCGATCGCGGTGAGGTAGCGGGTGAGATCCGCCAGATACGGCGCGCCGGTGGCGGCGACGAAACCGGGGCCGGCCAGGACACCGAGCTGCGCCCGGATGTCGGCGACGGCCGCGGCCTGGGCTGGCGGCGGGCTGGCGGGTAACTGGATCTGCACCTGGTGCAGGGCGGCCAGCGCCTTCTCGGCGCGGCTCAGGATGTCGGCGGTGGTGGCCCCGATCTGTTCGCGGACCTGCTGGCAGGCGGCGTCGAAACCGGCCCGGTTCCATACCGGCGCCGGCACCAGGACGTCGATGGCGGCGTCGGCGCAGTCCTCCAGCAGCGCGGCCAGTGAGCCGTCCGGGTTGTTGCCCAGCATCAGCCGGCGGCGGGTGTCGAGCCGCTTGTCCAGTGCCTTACCCGGGGAACCGGCGGCCGGCCGCAACAGCCGGCGCAGCCCGGCGCGCATCGCGGCGTCGCGTTCGGCGGCGGTGGCCCACACCCGCAGGTCCACCGCCGTCCCGGTGTCGACCAGGCCGGGGTATCCGCGCACACTGCCCTGCTCGATGCTGCGGGGCAGCTCGTCGAGATCATCGGGCCAGCCGCGCAGGCCGGTGCGTTCCAAGGTGCCGACCGCATCGACGACGGCCCGGCGGGTCTGCCCGGACAGCTGCGCCTGCAGCGCCTCGAGGTCTTTGCCGCGGGCCAGCTCGGCGCCATCGGGGCCCTCGACGGTGAACGTCACCCGCAGATGGGCGGGCAGCTTGTCCAGGTCGAAGGCGCTCAGCGGCACCAGCACCCCGCTGGCCCGGTGCAGTTCGCGTTGCAGAGTTTCCAGCAGCGGTTCGGGGCCGGGTTGCATCCCGGCCAGCACGGCACGGGCGGTGTCGGGTGCCGGAACGAAGTTGCGCCGCAAGTCTTTCGGCAGCGAACGGATCAGCGCGGTGACCAGTTCCTCGCGCAGCGCGGGCACCTGCCAGCCGAACTCCTGGCCGCCCAGCCGGGCCAGCACCGCCACCGGGACGTGCACAGTGACCCCGTCGTCCTCGGCGCCAGGCTCGAACCGGTAGCTCAGCGGCAACGAAAGATCCCCGCTGTGCCAGCTGTCCGGGCGGTCGGTGTCGGCGTCAGGCACCCGCAGCAGGTCGTCGCGGGTCATCGTCAACAACTGCGGGGTGCGGTGCCGTTGTTTGCGCCACCAGCCGTCGAAGTGCTTGGCGGACACCACTTCTGGTGGAATACGGGTGTCGTAGAAGGCGAAGATCTCGGTGTCGCCGACCAACAGATCGCGGCGCCGGGCGCGTTCCTCCAGTTCGGCCAACTCGGCGCGCAGCCGGGCGTTGTCGGCGAAGAAGTGGTGCCGGGTCTGCCAGTCACCGTCGACCAGGGCGTGCCGGATGAACAGCTCGCGGGCCAGCGCCGGATCGACCGCCGCATAGCCCACCCGCCGGCGGGTGACCAGCGGCAGGCCGTACAGGGTGACCCGCTCATAGCCCATCGCGGCGCCGCGCTGGGCGTCCCAGTGCGGTTCGCTGTAGCTGCGCTGCACCAGGTGACCGGCCACCCGTTCGACGGTCTCCGGCTCGATCCGGGCCGCGGTCCGGCCGTAGAGCCGGCTGGTCTCCACCAGGTCGGCGACCATCACCCAGCGCGGCGGCCGCCGGCTCAGCACTGAGCCCGGGGCCAGTACGAACTTGGCGTTGCGGGCGCCGGCGTACTCCCGGGTATCGCCCTCACGCAGGCCGATATGGGACAGCAGCCCGGCCGCCAGCGCGGCGTGAATCCGGGCCGGGTCGGCGGGCTCGGCTTCGGCGGACTCTTTTCCGCTGTGCAGCCCGATGCCCGCCGCGATACTGCGCAGCTGGCCGGCCAGATCCTGCCATTCCCTGATCCGCAGATAGTGCAGGAAGTCTTCGCGACACATCCGTCGAAAGGCACTGCCCGACAAGGTTTTTCGTTGACTTCGTAGGTAGCGCCACAGATTCAGGTAGCTGATGAAGTCCGAGGTGTCGTCGGCGAAGCGTGCGTGTTTGGCCCGCGCCGCCTCCTCCCGGTCGGTGGGCCGCTCCCGCGGGTCGGGGATGGACAGCGCCGCAGCCAGCACCAGTACCTCGCGCAGGCAGCCCTCGGCGTCGGCCGCCAGGATCATCCGGCCCAGCCGGGGATCCACCGGCAACTGGGCCAGCCGTCGGCCGATATCGGTGATCGCGCCGTGCGCGTCGAAGGCGCCGAGTTCCTGCAGCACCGCGATCCCGTCGTTGACGCTGCGCCGCTCCGGCGGGTCGAGGAACGGGAAACCGGTGACGTCTCCCAGGCGCAGCGCGGCCATCTGCAAGATCACCGAGGCCAGGTTGGTGCGCAGGATTTCCGGGTCGGTGTAGCGGGGCCGGGCCGCGAAATCCTGCTCTGAGTAGAGCCGTATGCACACCCCGGGTGCGGTGCGCCCGGAACGACCGGCCCGCTGCGCGGCCGAGGCCTGGGAGATCGGTTCGATCGGCAGCCGCTGCACCTTGGTGCGTCGGCTGTAGCGGGAAATCCGGGCGGTGCCCGGGTCGATGACGTAGCGGATGCCGGGCACCGTCAGCGACGTTTCGGCGACGTTGGTGGCCAGCACCACCCGTCGGGTCAGCCGGCTGGTGTTCGGGACGAAAACCTTGTGCTGCTGGGCGGTTGGTAGCCGGGCATACAGCGGCAACACTTCGACATCGCCCAGCTGTGTCCGACTGCTCGCCTGGGTGATCGCCTCGGCGGTGTCCCGGATCTCCCGCTCACCGGACAGGAACACCAGCACGTCCCCGGGCGGCTCGGCGGCCAGCTCGGCCAGCGCGTCGATGACGGCCTCGGTCTGATCGCGCGGCTCAACCCTGACCACCTGATGATCGGGATCGTCAGGGTCGTCAGGGCCGTCGGCTGAGTCCTTTGGAGCGGGCAGCTCCAACGGCCGATAACGAATCTCCACCGGGTAACTGCGCCCGGACACCTCGACGATGGGCGCACCGCCGAAGTGCGCGGCGAACCGCCCCGGCTCGATGGTGGCCGAGGTGACGATGAGTTTCAGGTCCGGCCGGCGCGGCAGCAGCCGGTGCAGATAGCCGAGCAGAAAGTCGATGTTGAGGCTGCGTTCGTGGGCCTCGTCCAAGATCAGGGTGTCGTAGCGGCTCAGCTTGCGGTCGCGCTGGACTTCGGCGAGCAGCAGGCCGTCGGTCATCAGTTTGATGGAGGTGGAGTCGCTGACCTGGTCGGTGAAACGCACGCTGTAGCCCACGGCCTGCCCCAGCGGAGTGTTCAGCTCTTCGGCGATGCGCGCCGCCACGGTGCGGGCGGCCAGCCGTCGCGGCTGGGTATGCCCGATCATCCCGCGCACCCCGCGACCCAGTTCCAGACAGATCTTGGGCAGCTGGGTGGTCTTACCCGACCCGGTTTCGCCGGCGACGATGACCACCTGATGCTTGGCGATCACCGCCGCCAGCTCATCGCGCATCTTGCTGACCGGCAGGTCTTCCGGATAGCTGATCTCCGGCATCGCGGCGGCACGGGCCGCGGCACGGTGCTCGGCCCGCGTAGGCTTAGCGGCCATGATGACCTGGTTGATCGTCGGCGGGCTGCTGCTGCTGGCCGTCGGGCTGGTGTCCAGTCAGCTGTTCCGGCTCAAGGACTGGCTCAACCGGCAGCCACCGGTCGTCGTCGACCCGGACGCCCCGGTCGCGGTCGACCCCGCCGCCCCGGATGTCCAGCCGTACCCGGTCGACCCGGGCAGCCACCCGCAATTGGACCCGCACCCGGACGGCCCCGAACCCGCGCCGGGCTCTACAGAACCCCGATGATCTCGTTCTTCAGCACCTCGGCCTGAGTGCCGAACACGGCCTGCACGCTGTTGCCGACCTCGATCACGCCGGCCGCGCCCAGACTCTTGAGCCGGCTCTGATCCACCTTGGTCGGGTCGGCCACCTCCATCCGCAGCCGGGTGATGCAGGCGTCCACGCTGACCAGATTCTCCCGACCGCCGAACGCGGCGATCAGCTGCTCGGCCTTACTGTCGGTGACCGGCAGTGCCGCCGTCGCTACCGCACCAGCGGCGACGGCGGTTGTCGACTCGGTGCCCTCGCCGAAGTTGGCCTGCTCCTCGGCGTCGAAGTCGGCCTCGTCCTCCCGGCCCGGCGTGCGCATATTCCACTTGACGATGACGAACCGGAACAGCAGGTAGTACAGCGCGAAGAACGCCAGCCCCATGACGACCAGCAGCGGGACGTTCTTGGCGGCCGGGGCGTTACCCCACAGCAGCAGGTCGATCAGACCGGCGGAGAACGAGAACCCGAGGTGGATGTCGAGCAGGTAGGCCACCGCCAGGGAGAGCCCGGTCAGCAGGGCGTGCACGATGTAGAGCGGGAACGCCACGAACATGAAGGCGAACTCCAGCGGTTCGGTGACGCCGGTGAGGAAGGCGGTCAGCCCGGCCGCCGACAGGAT
>CAYPTG010000091.1:0-2336 GCA_964413455.1 uncultured Mycobacterium sp.
GGTGGTACCGGCAGCAAGACCGGCGGCAACGGCGGCGACGGCGGTCGTAGCGGCATCCTATTCGACGGCGGCGGCTCCGGCGGGGACGGCGGCGACGCGGTGTTGGCGACCGGTGATGGCGGCCACGGCGGTAACGGCGGCAGCGTCGGCCTGCTGAACCTGTTCGGTTCCGGTGGTGATGGCGGCAACGGCGGCAACAGCGCGCACGGCTCCGGCGGTGTCGGCATCAGCGTCGGCGGTAAGGGCGGCAACGGCGGCAACGGCGGCAACAGCTCCATCTTTATTCCGCTGCTCAACGGCGACGGCAAGGGCGGCACCAGCAACGGCGGCAACGGCGGCCATGGCGGCGACGGCGGTGTCGGCGCGGCCGGAGGTGCCGGCGGTAATGCCGGTAACGGTGGCCGCGGCAGCCTGATCATCGGTGCTGCCGGTGGCAGCAACGGCGGCATCGGCGGTGACGGTGGTGCCGGCGGTACGGGTACCACCGGCGCCAACGGTGCGGACTCGACCGGATTCTCCGACAACGCCGGTAACGGACATACCGGTGAGGCTGGCGGTGTCGGCGGCGCTGGCGGTAAGGGCGGCACGGGCGGTGACGGCGGCCTGGGCCGCATCGCGTTCTTCATCCCGGCCAACGGCAACGCCGGTGACGGCGGTACCGGCGGTCAGGCCGGCGCGGGCGGCCTCGGCGGCAACGGCGGTAAGGGCGCTACCGGTACCGCGTTGCATCCCGTTGGCGGCAACGGCGGCACCGGCGGTGCGGGCGGCAACGCCGGCGCGGTTGGTAAGGGCGGCGAGGCCGGCGGTAACGGCGGACAGGCCGGCAACGACGGCGCTGATGGTTTGGCCAACACCGGCGGTCAAGGCGGTGTCGGCGGTGTCGGCGGCACCGGCTACACCAGCTCGGCTGACGGCAGCGACGGCGGTACCGGTGGCGCCGGTGGCGTCGGCGGCGTCGGCGGTAAGGGCAGCAACGTCGTCAACGGCGTCTCCGGTAACGGCGGTCAGGGCGGCGCCGGCGGTGAAGGCGGTGCCGGCGGCACCGGTGCGACCGGCGATCCGACCTTTGCGGTCAACGACGGTAAGGGCGGCGACGGCGGCGAGTCCGGTATCGGCGGCGTCGGCGGCGCCGGCGGTGTTGGCGGCACCGTGACCGGGACCGGCACCAACGGTAACGGCGGTAACGGCGGCGCCGGTGGCCACAACGGCCTGGCCGGCTCCGGCGGCAAGGGCGCGAACGGCACCGCACTCCATCTGGCCGGCGGTGACGGCGGCGACGCCGCCGACGTCGAGTCGGCCGTTGCGGCCGGAGGCACCGGTGGCGCCAAGGGCACCGGCGGCACCGGTGGCAACAACGGCGCCGCGGGTGGTGCCGGCGTGGCGGGCGTCTCCGACGCCGACGGCGGTGACGGTGGCACCGGCTACACCAATGCAGCCGGTAACGGTGGTGCCGGCGGCAAGGGCGGCAACGCCATCGCGGGCGGCACCGGTGACGGTGGCCGTGGCGGTGACGGCGGCACCGGTGGCTCTTTGGGCATTGCCGGCGCCGGCGGTGCCGGGGGTGAGGGTGGCACTGGTGGCATCGGTGGCACCGGCGGCGGCGGCGGTGACGGCGGCAACAGTCTGGATAGCATCGTCGGCTTGACAGGTGGAGACGGCGGTGATGGTGGTACCGGTGGTACCGGCGGCCGCGGCGGCAACGGGGGTTCGGGCACCAACACCACCGGTGCCGGCACGGAAGACTCGTTCGGCGGTGCGGGTGGCGACGGCGGCAACGCGTTGGCCGGCAACGGCGGTGCCGGCGGCAACGGCGGTGCCGCCGTACGCTCCGGCGGCACGGGCGACGCCACCGGCGGTAACGGCGGTAACGGCGGTAACGCGGTGGGCGGCGTCGGTGGTGCGGGCGGTACCGGTGGCAGCGCCAGCGCCAGCTCCGGCACCGCCACCCCGGGCACGGACGGTACCCACGGCCTGCCCAACCCGTGATCGCCATCCCGTAGCGGATAACGACAGTGGCCCCCTCCTTCGGGAGGGGGCCACTTCGTCTATCTTCGTTTACCCTCCGCCCCGCCCCGCCCCGGCCCCCCGCGCCCAAACCGACAAATGGGCGCCAAAGTGCGAGTGAATCCCGCCATTTCGTCGATCTCGAGGTGCCCCGAGGGGGCTCGGCTACCGGCTACCGGGCAACCCGGCTAGCTGGCGTCCCGGTCGACCAGCGTCTGGACCAGCCCAGCCACACCTTGCAGCTGACCCGTCACATCCCGCAGTTCCTCAGTGATGCCGTGGATATGGCCCTTCATGTCGTGGATGTCGCCCCGCATGTCGTGGATGTCGCC
>CAYPTG010000091.1:2436-8443 GCA_964413455.1 uncultured Mycobacterium sp.
CGTGGATATGGCCCTTCATGTCGTGGATGTCGCCCCGCATGTCGTGGATGTCGCCCCGCATGTCGCGGATGTCGCCCTGCATATCCTGGATGTCGCCCTGCATGTCGTGGATGTCGCCCCGCATGTCGTGGATGCCGCCCTGCATGTCGTGGATTTGCCCGGTGATGTCTTTGATTTGCCCGGCCATTTCTTGTTGACCGGTGGTGAGCGTCTGGACTTGCCCGGTGAGGTCGTGGATTTGCCCGGTCATGGTGCGTTGGCCGTCGCTGAGGTCTTTGATTTCCCCAGCCATGGCGCGTTGGTCCTCGTTGAGGGTCGTGATTTGCCTAGAGAGCTCTCGGTGGCTGGCTGCGAGTGCGCCCCTGAGTTGGTTGAAGTTGTCGTCGACCTGGGTGAATCTGTCGTCGACCCGCGCGAAGCCATCTTTGACCTCGCGTCGCAGGTCAGTCATGTCTTCACGCATCGCGTTGAAACTCAAGGTGACCCCCCGGCGGAAGCCACGCAATTCAGTGTTATCTGACTCCATGCGTTGACACTAGCCAGCTCCCGCGACCCCCGAAAGTCACCCGGAATATTTCCCTGGGGATAGCGCTACAGGTGTCTGCGGTCGATAAGTTTTTGGACGATTTCGTCCAGGCGCCGGTTGCTGGCGGCGAAGTTTTCGAGCGACCGGGCAAATTCACTGTGTTCACCAAGAAACTCAGCGGGGCTGCGGAACTGAGAGGCGCTGCGATCGGCGGAATCGCCGGGTGACTCCATGCGCCCGAGCGTAGCCAGCCGAAGGCCCCTTGGAAACCCCGGCGTCGCGCTACCGCTCTCCGCCGTTGTCCTTCTCTATGAGCGTCTGAATCAGATTGACGACGTGTTGTTGGCCGGCCGCGGCGGCGTCGAACAAGCCTCTCATTTGGATAAATCCCAAGTCGGCCTGGGCGAAGCCGTCCTCGACCCGGCGGCTCAGGCCGCTGATATCCTCGCGCATCGCGTTGAAACTCCTGGTGGTCGCCCGCCGGAAATCACGCATTTCACCGTCCAGCCGCGTGATACGGCCATCCATCTGATCGATCCGCCCGCCCATCTGGTCGAGCCGGCCATCCATCTGGTCGAGCCGGCCGCCTATCGCGGTGACATCTCGGCGCAGTTCGCGTATATCAACGCCCACTGCGGTGACATCACGGTCGACAGCACCGGCGGGCATCCGGGCGGCGGCCCCAGTTCGCGATCGAGATCGTCCAGCAAGCGCGCAAGGCTGTCCTCGCGTTCAGTGCGGGAGACCGTGGCACCCATGCCGTCTGATTCCATGCGTTCGAGCGTAGCTACATCTGCCCCCTCGGATAGTCACTCCGGGGTACCCCGAGATCGACAAAATGGCGGGATTCACTCGCACTTTGCCACCCGTTTGTCGGTTTGGGCGTGCTGCCCCAGCTCCCCGCCAGACCCAGCCTGACAGCCGTAAGCCAGCTACCCGACCAACCGCTGCCCCACATCCTCACCACAAGCACACGCGACGGCCTCGCAGTCCAGCGCCAGCGAATGCAACAGCACCTCCGGGTCGCCGCAATCCGGCTCGGTGCACTGCGCCCGCTGCCCCCAGTGGTGGATCAACGTCCCATGGCAATGCGCCTGCCCGCCCCGGCATTCCCGGCAATCTGTCATGGGTTTTTCCTAGCACCGGAGCCTGACCGCGTGTCGGTGCCGCGCCGTATGATGGTGTTGTCGGCCCTAACAGGGCATCGAAATATCAGTAGATCGGATCATCATGTCGTCAAAAATGACTCGGCAGTTGGCCCTTCTGGCCGGTGCGGCCGCCATCGTCGGGATGGGCGCGCTGAGCGCGTGCAGCACCGCCACCAAGGAAAAGCCCACCGAGACCGTCGCTCCGACGCAGACGTCGCACGCGCCGTCTAACGCGCCGGCACCGACCGAGAAGGCCGCCGGTGGCGGCGCCAACTCGTTCACCCCGACCGTCACGGCGCGTCCCGCGCCGACCGCACTGCCGGGCAACGTCGTCACCGGCGGCTGATATCAGCGGCCGCCCGCTGACCGCGGTCATCATCGCCGCGGTCAGCGCGGCCGCCCTCACCCTGGCCGCCGACCACGGCACCCAGCCGCTGACCCCGACCGTGGTCGGCCATATCTCCGGTCCCTACGGCGCCCTGCTGGACAGTTCCACCGACCTCGGCCCGGCACGTGCCCAGCACGTTCAGGTGACCGCGGCGCTGCACCGGTCGCAGCGCCCCGAGCTGCTCTACGGCTGGTCGCAAGACCACGGCCTGTCGGTGCGCTGGCGCGACGGAGACCCCTGGGCGGTGATCGAAGGAACACCGACCGCCGTGTCGGACGCCCTGGACGTCGACGTCCACGACTTCCGCGGCCGACGCGGGCAGGTTTTCTACGCCGCACGCGAGCAGCCCGACGTTCCGGCGCCGGTGCGCGCCGAAGTGGCCGGCCTGGGCCGGGTGCTGGGCTACACCCCGCACCGCGAATCCCGCCCGACGATGCCGCCGGCCGAGGTGCCCGGCCAGGGCCTGACCCCCAACACCCTGCTGCGCACCTACAACATCGTCCCGCTGCATGAGGACGGCTACACCGGCGAAGGCAGCACCGTGGTGATATTCGCCTTCGACGGCTTCGACCAGGCCGACCTGGACAGCTTCTCGGACATGTTCGGGCTGCCGGCCTTCACCCCCGAGGTGGTGGGCGGGGTGCCCCCGGGCCGGCGCGGCGAGGCCACCATGGACCTGGAAACCGTGCACGCCATCGCACCGGATGCCAAGAAGGTACTGGTCAACGCCCTGCCGACGGTGCAAGGTGACGGCGCCTACCAAAAGATCGCCCAGATGCTGGAAGACACCGACCGCCAATACCCCGGCGCGGTGTGGAGCTTCTCCATCGGCTGGGGCTGCGACAAACTGATCACCGCCGCCGACCTGGTGCCGGTGCGGGCCGCGCTGATCAACGCCCAAGACAACGGCACCTCGGCCTTCGACGCGAGCGGGGATCTGGCCGGCCTGGAATGCAAGGGCGGCGACGAATGGTCCGCCCCGCCGCACGAGGACAACATCGGCCTGGACGCGGTGGCCTCCATCCCGGAAATGACCAACGTCGGCGGCACCACCCTGTCCACCGACGAGGCCGGCGGATGGCTCGCCGAGCAGGCGTGGTTCGACGCCCCACTGTCCCAGGGCACCGCCGGCGGGGTGTCGGCGCTGTATAAACGGCCGTCCTGGCAGGGCGCGATGACCGGCAACCCCGGCGAAACCCGTCGAATGACCCCCGACATCTCCGCGGTCGCCGACCCGTTCACCGGCCTGAAGATCGTGTTCGACGGGCAGGTCCTCGTCGGCGGCGGCACCTCGCAGGCCGCCCCGATCTGGGCCGGCATCACCGCGGTGATGAACCAGTACCTCACCGAACAAGAGGGCCGTCCGCTCGGTGACATCAACCCGCTGCTGTACAGGGTGGCCCAGGGTGCCCGGTTCCCGTCGTTCCGCGACATCGTGCTGGGCGGCAACGCGGTGGCCACCGCCGGACCGGGATACGACTTGGTGACCGGACTGGGTACCCCCGACGTCGACAACCTGGCCCGCAACATCCTGATCCTGCAGAAATTGCTGCCGTGAGCGACGTCGCGCTCGTGGAATGCCGACGCTGCCAGGTCGACGTCCCGGCCGGCAACTTCTGCGGCATCTGCGGTTGCCATCCGGCCGACGAGCCGCACCCGGGCCTGTGGTGGCGGCCGAAGGTGTTCGGCGCCGCGCCCGCCGAAGGTGTGCTGCGCCCGGCGCTGGCCAGCTCGCTGTTCCCGCACCTGCCTGATAGCGCCCGCGCGCCGTTCCGGGCCACGCTGGTGATCGGCGCGGCGGCGCTGTTGGTCTCCGCGGTGCTGCGGCTACCCGCCCTCGGCATCGCGCTGTCCACCCTGGGGCTGCCGCTGCTGTTCGTGTTCTACCTGCGGGCATCCGCGGCCGATCGGGACCTGCCGCGGGTGTCGCTGACCCTGGCCGCCGCGCTGGGTGCGGTCCTCGGGGTGGGCTGGGTGCTGGCCAGCGGGCACATCGTCTCCCGCACCTACGGCGTCCCGATGTACGTCGGCCTGGCCATGCACCATGTGCTGCGCGCCGGCATCCTCATCCCGCTGGCCGGGATGGTGTTGATGCTGCTGCCGGTGCTGTGGATCCGGTGGCGCCGCCCGGGCAGCCGAGAATCGTTGGACGGCTTCATCGTCGGGGCGCTGGCCGCCCTGATGTTCTCGTCGGCGGCGACGATGACCCGGTTGGCCCCGCAGGTCGTCACCGGCCTGATCGCGCACGCCCGCCCGGTGCGCGGCCTGATGATCGAGGTAGTGCTGTGCGGGGCGATGATCCCGATCACCGCCGCGGCGGCCGGCGGGATGGCCGGCATCGCGCTGTGGTTCCGCGAGCCGGCCGCCAAGCACCAGGGCCGGGTGCGGCTGGTGCTGCTCCTGCTGGCCGCCGCGGCGCTGTTGGCACACGCCGCGCTCGGCGCCATCGAGATCATCGGGATGAAGCAGACCACCATGCTGGCCGCCCATGTCGGCCTGCTGATCCTGCTGTTGCTCGGGCTGCGGACATCGCTGCAACTGGCGCTGCTGCACGAGGCCGCCGACCCGATGCACGAAGATCAGCCGCTGCTGTGCCCACACTGCGAGACGGTGGTGCCCGACATGGCGTTCTGCACGGCCTGCGGCGGGGCCACCCGGGCGTCGTCGCAGGAGTCGCGGCGGGAGCGGCGGACGCCGGCCGAGGGCACCCCGGAGACCGTCTACCCCGGCTACGCTCTGCCAGAGGCGAGTTACTTGGCGCCGACGCTGCGCTGGCCGCTGCTGAGCTGGCTGATCAGCCGGTGCGGCATCGGCGTCGCCGCGGGGGCGGTGGCGCTCGGGGCGGCCGCGCTGGTGTTCACCCCGAAGATCGCGCACTACATGTGCCCACCGGAATGCGGCAAACCGCCGACCGGAACCCCGGTGATGGCGCTGCCCCGGTTCGAAGCGCCCGACGGCGCCTTCTCGGTGTCCTACCCGTCGCCGGAGGCGGCCTACACCGTCACCACCCGGGACAACGGGGTGACCGCCCAGCTCACCATCGGCGACGGCGGGGTGCTGCAACTGTTCTCCGAGCCGGCCCGCGGCCGCACGGCCAAAGAAGTCACCCGGGCGCTGGTCAAGCGCACCTACCCGGAGGCCAAACTGGCCTACGAGATTCCCAACGCCATGGTCGGCTATCAGCCCGGCTACGGGGAGGTGGCCGACGACTGGCCGCAGAGCGGGTCGTCGAGCTTCAGCCGGGTGCGAATTCTGGTGCTGACGGCGGTGAAGAATGACGTGGCGCTGGTGGCGTTCGCGACCGGGCCGTACCACGCGTTCGGGCCGGATTTCGGGCCGGGACCGCCGTCCGGGGCGAACTTGCAGATCGCTCAGGACATGGGTAAGTACGTCAACAGTTTCCACTGGCAGGGCGATCCGGTGCGCTAGCCGCCGAAATGTAGTTAGCCCCAACCCAATTCGTGCAGCCGCTCGTCGTCGATCCCGAAATGGTGGGCCAGCTCGTGGATCACCGTGATCGCTACTTCCTCCACCACGTCGTCGACGGTGTCGCAGATTTCCAGCAGGCTGTCCCGAAAGATGGTGATGGCATCCGGCAGCGCGCCGCCGTAACTGGAGTCCCGTTCGGTCAGCGCGATGCCCTCATAAAGCCCGAGCAGCTCGGGTTCCTCGGGATGGCGATCGGCGACCAGCACCACCACGTTGTCGGCCGCCGCCGCGAGGTCGGGTGGAATCAGATCGAGCGCCTCGGAAACCAGTTCCTCGAACCGTTCCGGGGCCATCTGTACCGGCATTAACGCAGCCCGGCCACTAGCCAAGCCCGCCCTAGCCCGGCGGCCCGGGGGGCGGCGCGCCGCCCGGATGGTGCTGGTTGGGGTCCGGCGGTGGGGGTGGGGGTGGCGCGCCAGCCGGAGGCGGTGGCGGTGCAGCAGCACTCGGCAGCGG
>CAYPTG010000092.1:0-8431 GCA_964413455.1 uncultured Mycobacterium sp.
CAGGTCGATCACCCGCTGCTGGCCACCCTCGGGCGTGATCTGCGCGAACTGCAACGCGGCCTACCGGCCGCGACCAGCGACCACACCATGCCCGCCGTCACCCATCCGGACACCCTGCTGGGCTGGCTGCAATCCGATATCGCCGCCAATACCGCTGCGCCGCAAGGCCGTTCACTGGACACCGGCGACCGTTCGGTGCAGGTGCACAGCTGCCACGGGCCGGCCCGGCAGGTCGACGTGCTGCGCGAGGTGCTGTTGGGTCTGCTCGCCGACGACGAGACGCTGGAGCCGCGCGACATCCTCGTCATGTGCCCGGACATCGAAACCTACGCACCGCTGATCGTCGCCGGCTTCGGCCTGGGGGAGGTGGTGCCCGGCGCGCACCCCGCCCACAAGCTGCGGGTCCGGCTGGCCGACCGCTCGCTGGTGCAAACCAACCCGCTGCTGGCGGTAGCCGCCCAACTGCTCAGCCTGGCCGGTGGCCGGGTGACGGCCACCGAAGTGCTCAACCTCGCCCACAGCGCCCCGGTGGGCGCACGGTTCGACTTCACCGACGACGACGTCGAGCAGATCACCGACTGGGTCCGCGAAGCCAACATCCGGTGGGGTTTCGACCAGCAGCATCGTCAGCCCTACGGCGTCGACTTCGTCCACAACACCTGGCGGTTCGGACTCGACCGGATCCTGGCCGGGGTGGCGCTGTCCGACGACTCGCAGGACTGGCTGAAGACCACCCTGCCGCTCGACGATGTGGGCAGCAACAGCGTGGAGCTGGCCGGCCGGTTCGCCGAGTTCTGCGACCGGCTGCAACAGGTGAGCGACGGGCTATGCGGAACGCGCCCACTGCGGGAATGGCTGACCACACTGACCGACGGCATCCGGCTGATCACCCGGGTCGACGACGCTGACGCCTGGCAGGTCAGCCAGCTGGAACGGGAGTTCAACGACATCCTGGCCAAGGCCGGCCCCCGGGACCAGACCGAGCTGCGGCTCCCCGATATCGAGGCCATGCTGGGTCACCACCTGGCCGGGCGACCCACTCGCGCCAACTTCCGCACCGGCACGCTGACCGTCTGCACCATGGTGCCGATGCGGTCGGTGCCGCACCGGGTGGTGTGCCTAGTCGGCTTGGACGACAACATTTTTCCCCGCGCCGGAGTGCGCGACGGCGACGACGTGCTGGCCCGCGACCCGCGCACCGGTGAACGTGACGTCCGCTCCGAGGACCGACAGCTGCTGCTCGACGCGGTGTGCGCGGCCACCCAGACACTGGTCATCACCTACACCGGCGCCAACGAATTCACCGGCCAAGAGCGGCCACCGGCGGTGCCGCTGGCCGAGCTGCTCGACGCGCTGGACATCACCACCCCCGACCCGGTGCGTGAGGCCGTCGTCGTCAAGCATCCGCTGCAACCCTTCGACGCCCGCAACGTCGAACCGGGCGCGCTGGTGCCAGGCACGTCGTTCAGCTTCGACCCCACGGTGCTCAATGCGGCGCGGGCCGCCACCGGCGATCGCGAGGACCGGCCGCCGTTCGTCAACGAGCCGCTGAGCCCGGCCGCCCCGGACGCCGACGTGTCACTGGCCGACCTGATCGGCTTCTTCAGAGACCCGGTGCGCGGCTACTTCCGGGCATTGGACTACACCTTTCCCGCCGAAGCCGACGGGGTCGACGACGCGATCCCGGTAGAGATCAACGCCCTGCAGGAGTGGACCGTCGGCGACCGGATGCTGGCCGACATCTTGGGCGGCATGCACCCCGAACACGCGCTCAAGGCCGAGTGGTGCCGCGGCACCCTGCCGCCGGGCCAGCTGGGTTGGCGTAAGGCCAAAGACATCCTGGAACAGACCACCATGCTGGCCCGGGAGGCATTGCCGCTGCGCACGGAAGTACCCCGGGCCGTCGACGTCGATATCGACCTCGGCGGCACCCGCCGGCTGACCGGCACCGTGTCCCCGATCTTCGGTGACCGGCTGGTCGAGGCGACCTACTCCCGGCTGGACGGCAAGCACCTGCTGGCCGCCTGGATTCCGCTGCTGGTGCTGCACGCCCATGCGCCGGACACCGACTGGTCGGCGGTATGCATCGGGCGCTCACCGCGCGGGAAGGGCACCATCGCCCGTGGCCTGGGTCGCCCGGACACCGCCGCCATCGACCTGCTGCGAGATCTGGTGGCGATCTACGACCTGGGCCGCTGCGAGCCGGTTCCGTTGCCGCCCAAGACTTCTTACGCGTGGGCCGATGCGCGGCACCGCGGCGCCGACCCGGACTACGCGGCGGGCAACCGCTGGCGGTCGGGCAACTTTCCCGGCGAGGACGTCCACCCGCCCAACGCCAGGGCTTGGGGCCGCGGAGCCCCACTGAAAACTCTGCTGCAGCCACCGCGACCGGATGAGGATTCCGCCGGTGAGCGGCACCGGCTGGGCGCCTACTCGGCCCGGTTGTGGCTGCCGATGCTGCGCGCCGAGCGAGGTGTCGGCTGATGGACACCGGACTACAACCACGCCGGTTCGACCTCACCGGCCCGCTGCCCGAACCGGGAACCACCACCGTGCTGGAAGCCAGCGCCGGCACCGGCAAGACCTTCGCACTGGCCGCGCTGGTCACTCGCTACATCGCCGAGGGCGCGGCGACGCTGGATCAGATGCTGCTCATCACGTTCAGCCGCTCGGCCACCGAGGAACTGCGAGACCGGGTACGCCGCCAGCTCACCGAGGCCCTTGCCGCACTCCGCGATCCGGACTACCCGGCCGGGGACAACGAGATCATCGCGGCGTTGCGCCGAGGAACCGCCGAGGAGCTCGCTGCCCGCCGCGACCGGCTCGGTGACGCGCTGGCCGGGTTCGACGCCGCCACCATCGCCACCATCCACCAGTTCTGCCACCTGGTGCTGAACTCGCTAGGCGTGGCCGGTGACACCGACGCCAGAGTCGAGTTGGTGGAAAGCCTGGACGAGCTGATCACCGAGGTCGTCGACGATCTGTACCTGGCCCGGTTCGGCCGGGAACAGGAGCAACCGCAGCTGACCTACCCGCAGGCCATCAAGCTGGCTCGGGAAGTGGCCGGCAACCCATCGACCGAGCTGCGCCCGTGCGATCCCGAGCCGGGCAGCCGGGCGGCGCTGCGCCTGGAGTTCGCCGCGGCCGTGCTGGCCGAGCTGGAAGTCCGCAAACGCCGCCGCGGAATCCTCGGCTACGACGATCTGCTCAGCCGGCTGGCCGAGGCCCTCAACGACGAGCAGGCACCGGCCCGGCAGCGGATGCGGGAACGCTGGCCGATCGTCATGGTCGATGAGTTCCAGGACACCGACCCGGTGCAGTGGCAGGTCATCGACCGCGCGTTCAGCGGGACCGCCACGCTGGTGCTGATCGGCGACCCCAAACAGGCCATCTACGCCTTCCGCGGCGGGGATATCGTCACCTATCTGCACGCCGCCCAAAGTGCCGGGGAGAAGCAGACTTTGGGCAAGAACTGGCGCAGCGACGCCGCCCTGGTGGACCGGTTGCAGGCCGTGCTGGCCCGGGCTGAGCTGGGGGATCGGCGCATCGTCGTGCACGAGGTCGACGCCCAACACCCCGGTACCCGGCTGGCCGGTGCGCCGAACGGCGAGCCGTTCCGGCTGCGGGTGGTGTCCCGGGACACCTTCGGGATCAACGGAACCAAGTCCATCCCGATCGGCGAACTGCGGGACTACATTCCCCGCGACCTGACCGCCGATGTCGGCGCGCTGCTGGCCAGCGGCGCCACCTTCGACGGCAAGAAGATCCAGGCTCGCGACGTCGCGGTCATCGTGGAGAAACACAAAGACGGCCGGGCCTGCTACGAGGCCCTGACCGCCGCCGGTATCCCGGCGGTCTACACCGGGGACTCCGACATCTTCGACTCCGACGCCTGCGAAGACTGGCTGACTCTGCTGGAGGCGTTCGACCAGCCGCACCGCTCCGGTGTGGTACGCGCGGCGGCCACCACGATGTTCTTCGGCAAGACCGCGCAAGACCTTGCCGCAGAAGGTGATTCGCTGACCGACGCGATTTCCGAGACCATCCGCGAGTGGGCCGACCACGCCAGGGAGGTCGGCGTCGCTGCCGTCCTGGAGGCCGCGCAGTTGGGCGGCATGAGCGACCGGGTGCTGTCCTGGCACGGCGGCGAGCGGTACATGACCGACATGGCGCACGTGACCCAGCTGATGCAGGAGGTCGCCCACCGCGAACACTTCACCCTGCCGGCGCTGCGGGACTGGCTGCGCGACCGGCGCCAGGAGCGCAGCGGAGCGGTCGAACGCTATCGCCGGCTGGACAGCGACGCCCAGGCCGTGCAGATCATGACGGTGTGGGCCAGTAAGGGGCTGCAATTCCCGGTCGTGTATCTGCCGTTCGCGTTCAATCGCAATGTGCAGGACCGGGAGTTGATCCTGTTCCACGACAACGGTATTCGCTGCCTACACGTCGGCGGTCCGGACACCCCCGATTACGCCGAAGCCGCCCGGCTCGGCCGTCAGGAAGAGGCCAGCGACGCGGGCCGGCTGATGTATGTGGCGCTGACCCGGGCCCAGGCCCAGGTGATCGCCTGGTGGGCGCCGTCGCGAGACGAACCCAACGGGGGGTTGTCCCGGCTGCTGCGGGACCGCCAACCCGGGCAGCATGCGGTGCGCGACCTTTGCCAGCCCAAGTCGATCAGCGACGCCGACGCGCTGGCCCGATTCCGGGCGTGGGAAACGGCCGGCGGCCCGATCATCGAGCAGGCGCTGATCGTTCCGCAGCCGGAACCCCCGGTCGCCGAGCCGCCGAACAACCTGTCCGCCAGGGACTTTCGCCGAGGCATCGACACCACCTGGCGGCGGACCTCGTACTCGGGGCTGGTGCGATCCGCCCAGGAGAGAGCCGGGGTGAGCAGCGAACCGGAGATCGTCGAACTCGACGATGAGGTCGCCGACATCGCACTGGTAACCCCGGCCGAGACGGCCGAAGCGGTGGCTTCGCCGATGGCCGAACTTCCCAGCGGCGCCAAATTCGGCAGCCTGGTGCACGCCGTGCTGGAGACCGCCGACCCACTAGCCGACGACCTGGCCGCCGAACTGCGCACCCAGATCGACAAGCACGCGGTGTGGTGGCCGGTGGACGTGCCGGCCGAGGACCTGGCCGCCGCCCTGATCCCGATGCACGACACCCCGCTGGGTCCGCTGGCGCAGGGCCGCACCCTGCGCCAGATCGGGCTCTCCGACCGGAGGCGGGAGATGGACTTCGAGTTCCCGTTGGCCGGCGGGGACACCGGCGCCGCAGCACCGGATGTCCGGCTCGCCGACGTGGGACGGCTACTGGCACAGCATCTTTCCCCGGACGATCCGCTGGCCGGCTACGCCGACCGGCTCAGCGACGATTCACTGGGCCGCCAGTCGCTGCGTGGCTACCTCAGCGGCTCCATCGACGCGGTGCTGCGCATCCCAGTCGCTGCCGGCGGGCACCGATACCTGGTGGTCGACTACAAAACCAACTGGCTCGGTGAGACGGACCGCCCGCTGACCTCGGCCGACTACACCCAGGAGCGGATGGCCGAAGCCATGCTGCACTCGGACTACCCGCTGCAGGCGCTGCTGTACAGCGTTGTGCTGCACCGCTTCCTGCGCTGGCGTCAGCCCGGCTACCGCCCTGACCAGCATCTGGGCGGGGTGCTGTATCTGTTCTTGCGCGGGATGTGCGGCCCGCACACCCCACTGACCGACGGGCATCCGGCCGGAGTGTTCAGCTGGTACCCGCCCGCACAACTGGTAGTCGCTGTCTCCGACCTGATCGACGGCCGACAGGCGGTGCCATGACCGCAGATTCGGCTATCGACACCGCGGACTGGCGGCGCAGCATCACCGCTACCGGGTTGCTGCGCGAATTCAACGACCGCGGCGTCATCGACGCCGCTGACGTGCTGGTCGCCCAGCGGCTGACCACCCTGTCCGGTGAAGCCGACGAACGCGTCGCGCTGGCACTGGCGCTGGTGGTACGCGCCGTGCGCGGTGGATCGGTCTGCCTGAATCTGGCTGAGGTCGCCGGGCAGATCGGCGAGGCCGAACTCCCGTGGCCCGAGCCGCAGCAGTGGGAAGCGGCGGTGGCGGCCAGTGCCCTGACCGCCGGGCCGGCCGTGCTGCACGTCGAAGACGGCCTGATCTACCTGGACCGTTACTGGATCGAGGAATGCCGGGTCGCTGACGATGTGCTGCGGATGGCGGCGGCTCGCCGCGCCGGTTCCATGCCGGACGTCGCCCGGCTGTTCCCCGACAGCCATGTCGAGCAGCGGGCGGCCGCCGAGGTCGCGCTAGCCCGCGCGCTGACCGTTCTGACCGGTGGGCCGGGCACCGGCAAGACCACCACGGTGGCCCGGCTGCTGGCGCTGCTCGCCGAACAGGCCGCAATGGACGGCCGGCCGCGGCTGCGGATCGCGCTGGCCGCGCCCACCGGCAAGGCCGCCGCCCGGCTGGCGCAGGCGGTGCAGAGCGAGGTCGACCGGCTCGAGAGCGACGACCGCGACCGGCTGCCGGCACTGCGGGCCACCACCCTGCACCGGCTGCTGGGCAGCCGCCCGGACACCTCCTCGCGGTTCCGGCACAACCGGGACAACCGGCTGCCGCACGACGTGATCGTTGTCGATGAAACCTCAATGGTGTCGCTGTCGATGATGGCCCGGCTGCTGGAGGCGGTGCGCCCCGAGTCGCGGCTGCTGCTGGTCGGCGACCCCGACCAGCTCGCCTCGGTGGAGGCCGGCGCGGTGCTGGCCGATCTGGTCGACGGCCTGACCGCGACCGCCGACGGCCCGATCGCCCGGCTGCTCACCTCGCACCGCTTCGGCGAATCGATCGGCGCGCTGGCCGGCGCGATCCGCGACGGCGACGCCGATACCGCGCTGGAGTTGATGGCTGCTGGCAGCCCGCATATCGAATGGGTCGACACCGAGCAGCCCGCCGACGCCCTGCGCACCGTCCTCGTCCCGCACGCATTGCGGCTACGCGAGGCCGCGGCACTCGGCAACTCCGATGCGGCGCTGGAGATTCTGGAACAGCACCGGATGCTGTGCGCGCACCGCAGCGGCCGATACGGGGCGACGTACTGGAACCATCAACTCGAACGGTGGCTCTCCGAGCAGACCGGGATGCCGCTGTGGTCGGACTGGTATGTCGGGCGTCCGGTACTGGTGACCGCCAACGACTACGGGCTCGGCCTCTACAACGGCGACACCGGGGTGGCGGTGCTGCGCGACGGGGAACTGCGCGCCGCGATGGCGGTGACGTCCGGGTCTCCAGCCCCCGTCGGCACAGCCCCCGGTCCGGTCGAGTTCGCGCCGGCCCGGCTCTCCGACATCGACACCATGCACGCCATGACCATCCACAAGAGCCAGGGCAGCCAGGCCGCCGAAGTCACCGTCCTGCTGCCGCCGGTGCAGTCCCGATTGTTGACCCGCGAACTGCTCTACACCGCGGTGACCCGGGCCAGGGACAAGGTGCGCATCGTCGGCTCCGCCGAACAGTTGCGCGCCGCGGTAGACCGCCGCGCGATGCGGGCCACCGGGCTCAGCCGCCGGCTGCAGGCCTCTCGGTAGCCGCGGTCGGAATCCCCCCGCGGAGCAGCTCGGGCACCGTCGCGGTTTCTGTAGTGAGCCAGAGTCGGAGTAGGTGGCGTCGAGCGGCAGGGTCGTCGTGGTCGGTGTACGCCTCACGCGAATGCAGCACCGTGCTGTTGTTGAGCAGTTGTACATCGCCGGGGCGGAATGCCATCTCGATGTGGAAAGCTGGGTCGTTGGCGATGCTCTCCACCAGACGCAGTGCGGCGTCCTGATCCTCGGTGAGTGCAGGTGCCTCGGGGTGCCGCTGCGAGTCACGGATGTACCAGGCAATGAAGAAGATTCGCGGCAGCCCGTTGATTTCGGTGATCGGTGGCAGTTCGAAATAGGGTGGCTCGCCGAGTGGCTGCTCGTCGTTGCGGTCCCACGGCATCGGTTCGTACATCACGTCCACCAGACGAGGTTCCCGTCGCAGCATCTCGTTGTAGATGGCGTGTGCGCTGACGATCTTGGATTGCCCACCGGTTCGCGCGGGGTGCAGGCAGAGCAGCCCCACCAGGTCAGAGCCGTCACTGTGAAAGTCCTGGCGCTGGTTGGTTCGGTACTTCCGGACCCGTACCTCGGCACTAACCCGCTCGTCGCGGATATGGCTGATCCTGCTGCCTTCGCGGTCTTGGCCGACCGGTCGGCCAAGCAGTTCGCCCATCCCGAGGTAGCCGCGCTCGACCTCGGCCGGGGTCAGTTCATCGATCGGAAAGCCGTGCAGCAGTACGAAACCGGGTCCGGTGTTGAGCAGAGTCAACCACCGCGCCGCCGTGTCGCCGAGCTGCCCAGCCAGGTCCGCATGCGACCCTCCGCGGGCATAGTCGGATACGGCGTCCCGGTCGG
>CAYPTG010000093.1:0-8380 GCA_964413455.1 uncultured Mycobacterium sp.
CGGACGTCGGCACCATCGCCAAGCAGTTCTTCGGCAACTGGGGCAAGTTCGTCAAGGCACCGTTCGCGCAGAATCCGGAAAACATCAGCACCGTGGACGTCACCGGCCCTCCGAGTAACCTGAGCCACCAAGATCTGTTTGGGATGCTTGCCTTCGGGGTCCCGGAGGAGCAGATGAAGGAGATTTCGGCCCTCACGACTCCTCCGATCAGCGGCCTGTTGCTGGGCTTCGCCGGCCCGGGGCTGTCGGCCATGCTTCAACTCCGGGATAGCTTTCAGAACATCATCCACGCCATCAAGCCGGTCGACCCCGACCTGCAACCCGACTTCATGAGGGCGTTGAACGAGTTCATCAACATCCCGGCGAATCTGTTCAACGCCGGGCTCAACGGCGGCAAATATCTTGATCTGGTACCGATTCTCGCGAAGCTGGGCACAGCTCTGCCGGATTCCGTCAAGACCCTCGGGCTCATCACCGG
This sequence comes from uncultured Mycobacterium sp., assembly GCA_964413455.1. Taxonomy (GTDB): domain Bacteria; phylum Actinomycetota; class Actinomycetes; order Mycobacteriales; family Mycobacteriaceae; genus Mycobacterium. The sequence goes on from CAYPTG010000093.1 coordinate 479, forward strand.
CGGACTCCTCAACGGCGGCGGCGTAGCCTTCGACGCGCTTGACACGACACTCGACGTCACCACCCCGATCACACTCAATGCCCACTGGAACGGTATCCCGATTGGCCTGGTCGGCTCGATCAACAGCTTCCTGAATTACCTCGCCGACGCGATTTACGTCGACCTGACCCCGCCGACGGCAGACTCGGCTCAGGCCGAGCTACCCGCCGCTACCGCGGCGCTGCCCGCACCGGCGGCCGCGGCCGAGGCACCGGCCCCGGTAGTTGCTGAGGCTCCGGCTCCGGTGGTGGCCGAGGCGCCGGCTCCGGTGGTGGCCGAGGCACCGGCTCCGGTCGCGGCTGTTGCTGAGGCGCCGGCTGTTGCCGAGGTACCCGCCCCGGTTGCTGAGGCTCCGGCCCAGGTCGTCGAGGCCTCAGCCCCGGTCGTCGAGGAGACGGCTCCGGTTGTCGAGGCACCGGTTTCCGAAGCCCCGGCTCCGGTGGTCGAGGCGCCGGCTCCGGTCACCGTGGCCGAGGACAGTGCTCCCGCCGGGGATTCGGCCCCGGCGGCGCACCAGAACCGGCGTGGTGACAGCGGCGCATCCTCGGGTGCCCGCGGCCGTCGCGGCTAGTTCCAGCGCAACAAGTAGTACCGAAGCGCGGTGGTCAGCTCGAGAAGTAGCTGACCACCGCGTTTTTGGTTTCGACTAATTTGCCCAAATTCACGATGTTCAGGTCTTTTTAAGGTAAGTTCCCATCTTGTCAGGTGTATCACAGGAAGGAACCTGAACCATGAACATCACAGCTCGCTCATATCTCACCGCCGGCGTCGCCGCCGTCGGCGCGGGCGCTATCGCCCTCGCACCGGTCCAGCCCATCCCCAACCAGGTTGCCCTGGCGCCGGAAAAGGTCGCCAGCACCCTGGCCGTGAACCTCGCCGCATCCATCGACCCGATCACCCCCTGGGTCGATACGTTCAAAGCCGCGTGGGCGAATGCAGAGAACCTGCATCAAGCCTGGTGGTCGTATCCGTTCCCGATTTTCACCAGTATTCTGCTCAATCAGTACACCTATCTTTCCGAACTGCCGGACGTCGGCACCATCGCCCAACAGTTCTTCGGCAACTGGGGCAAATTTCTGAAGGCACCGTTCGAGACGGGCGCGAGCAACGTCAGCACCGCGGGCGTCTCCGACCCACTTCATCTCAGTCATCAATTCATGTTCGACACCCTCGCGAACGCGGCCACGCCCGACGAGCTGAAGAAACTCCTGCTCACTACGAGTCCGATCAGCGGCGCTCTGCTCGGCTTTGCCGGGCCGGGGCTGTCGGCCATGCTCCAGCTGCGGGATAGCTTCCAGGCCATCAGCCACGCCCTCAAGCCGGTCGACCCCGACCTTGAGCCCGACTTCATGGCCGCGCTGAACGAGTTCATCAACATCCCGGCGAAACTTGTCAACGCCGGGCTCAACGGCGGCAACTACCTGAATCTGGAGGGTGTGCTCAAGGCGCTGGGCATCACCGTCCCGGACTCGGTCAAGAGCATCGGGCTCATCACCGGCGGACTGCTCAGCACCTTCCCATACACAAAACCCGACCCGGGTGGTGTCCAGGTCGGCGGGGTTGCCTTCGACTCGGTGGACACGGACGTCAACGGCACCCTGTACTTCCCGGGCATCCCGATGGGGCTTGTCGGCTCGATCAACAGCCTGCTGAATTCCGTCGCCAGCGCGATTTACGTCACCCCGCCGTTGACGGATTCGGCTCAGGCCGAACTCCCGGCAGCTACCGCGGCGCTGCCGGCGGCCGCGGCCGCCGTGGCCGAAGCACCGGCTCCGGCGGTCGCCGAGGCCCCGGCTTCGGTCGCGGCTGTTGCTGAGGCGCCGGCTGTTGCCGAGGTACCCGCCCCGGTTGCCGAGGCACCGGCTCCGGCGGTCGAGGCTCCGGCCCCGGTCGTCGAAGCACCTACCCCGGTGGTCGAGGCACCGGCCCCGGTCGTTGAGGCACCGGTCTCCGAGGCCCCGGCCCCGGTGGTCGAGGCACCGGCCCCGGTGACCGTCGCCGAGGACAGTGCTCCCGCCGAGGCTCCGGCCCCGGCGGCGCACCAGAACCGGCGTGGCGACGGCGGCGCATCCTCGGGTGCCCGCGGCCGCCGCGGCTAGTTCCAGCGCAAGCAGTACCGAAGCGCGGTGGTCAGCTCGAGGGGCAGCTGACCACCGCGTTTTTCAATTGCCGGGCCGAGGCCTCGTCCACTGCCAGCCGATAGCCGCGCAGCACCTCGATGAACGCCACCGCGTACTGACACCAGAACGCGGTGTTGGGTGGCATCCACTGCCCCGGTGGCAGGTCGCCCTTGTCCTGGTTGGCCCGGCCGGCCACCGCCAACAGGTTGGCCGGGTCGTTGGCGAACCGTTTACGCATCGAGGCAGACCAGTCCCGGGCGCCCATATCCCAGGCGAACGCCAGCGGCACGATGTGGTCAATCTGCACCGACGCCCCGATCTGGTTGCCACGGGTGAACGCCACGGTGTCGTTGGTGTACGGGTCGCGCAGCGTCCCGCTGGCAACCGCCTGCGGGCAGCGTTTCGTGCTCACGAACGTCTTCCCGGTCAGGTCGCGGCTCAAGATGTCGTTGCGAGTGTCACAGCCGTTGTGCCCGCCCGGTGCGGGGTTGTCGTCGTCCCAGGCGCCGCCGAACGCCGCCCGCCGGTAGTCGCTGCCCCGCACCCGTTGCGGCATCACCGGCACTCCGGCCAGCAGGTCGGCACCCGGTGCCACAGTCGGCGCCGCGGCCCTGGCGCTGCTCGCCTCGCGCCGGGCCGTCATGAGCACCTGCCCGGCGACGACGACGGCCAGCACGGCGACCGCCGCCAGCCACAACAGCGGGCCGCGCCTCATGTCTTGTCCAGGTAGTCGATCCGGTCGGTGCCGGTGAACGGGCCGGCCAGCACGGCCATCCCGGCGCTGTCCGGGTGTTCGGCGTACACCGATTCGCACAGCTCCCGGGCGGCGACGATGACGTCGAGATGCTCGGCCAGCGACAGGAACCGCAGGGTGATCGGGCGTCCGGACTGGCTGTGCCCCAACACATCTCCCTCGCGACGCTCGCGCAGATCCAGGTCGGCCAGCGCGAAGCCGTCCAGCGTCGCTGCCACCGCTTCCAGCCGTTCGCCGGCCTTGGAACCCCGCGGCAGCCGGGTAGCCAGCAGGCACAGGCTGGGGTGGGAGCCTCGGCCGATGCGCCCGCGCAACTGGTGCAGCTGGCTGATGCCGAACCGGTCGGCGTCCATCACCACCATCACCGTTGCGTTCGGCACGTCGACACCCACTTCGATGACGGTGGTGCAGACCAGCACCTCGAGTTCACCGGCCCGGAAGGCCGCCATCACGGCGTCCTTTTCGTCCGACGGCAGCCGCCCATGCATCAGGCCCAGCCGCAGCCCGGCCAGCGGCCCGCGCTGCAACCGGTCGAAGAGTTCGACGACGGTGGTGGCCGGCGGCCCGGCCGCAGCGTTGTCGACGGTCTTGTCGTCCTCGTCGATACGGGATGCCACCACGTAGGCCTGCCGCCCGGCAGCCACCTCCTCGCTCACCCGCTCCCAGGCCCGGGCCAGCCACTGCGGCTGCTCGGTGATGAAAATGGTTCTAGTGGTGATGGTTTGCCGCCCACGCGGCAGCTCACGCAGCGTGGAGGTCTCCAGATCGCCGTACACCGTCAGCGCGACGGTGCGCGGGATCGGAGTCGCGGTCATCACCAGCAGGTGCGGGGTGATCCCATCAGGCGCCTTGGCGCGCAGCCGATCTCGCTGCTCCACCCCGAAACGGTGCTGCTCGTCGACCACCACCAGGCCCAGCCGGTGGAACTCCACGGCGTCTTGCAGCAGCGCGTGGGTGCCGATCACGATGCCGGCCTCCCCCGAGGCGACCTCGTCGCGGACCGCACGCTTCTGGGCCGCGGTCATCGAGCCGGTCAGCAGCGTCACCCGGGTGGCGTGCTCGTCGCCGCCGAGCTGACCGGCCATCCCCAGCGGCCCGAGGACCGTGCGGATCGACTGGGCATGTTGAGCGGCAAGCACTTCGGTCGGCGCCAGCAGCGCACACTGATATCCGGCGTCGACCATCTGCGTCATCGCCAGCACCGCGACGATCGTCTTACCCGAACCCACTTCGCCCTGTAGCAGCCGGTTCATCGGCTTGGCCTGGGCCAGCTCGGCCGAGATCACCGCCAGCACCTCGCGCTGCCCGGCGGTCAGCTCGAACGGCAGCCGCGCGCTCAGCGCCGCGGTCAGCCCGTCGGCCCGCGGCGGGGCGACCGGCCCGGAGTCGGCCAGTTCGCCGTGCCGGCGGACCACCAGCGCCCACTGCAGCCCGACTGCCTCATCGAAGGTCAGCCGCTGCCGGGCGCGCTCCCGGTCCGACTCGTTCTCGGCGATATGGATGGCCCGCAGCGCTGTGTCCTCGCTGACCAGATCACGTTGCCGCACAACGCCTTCCGGTAGCGGTTCGGGTATCGGGTCGAGCACGTCGAGCACTTGCCGGACGCAGGCGTAGATGTCCCAGCTCTGCAGTTTGGCGCTGGCCGGGTAGATCGGGAAGAAGTCGCGTTCGAACGCCGATAGGTCCAGTTCGCCGGCCGGGTTCGCCGCACTGTCGGCGATCGCCATGAGCGATTTGGTGCCGAACCGGCGGCCCTTCGGTGAGTCCAGCACCAGAAACGCCGGGTGGGTCAACTGCATGGCGCCCTTGTAGTAGCCCACCTCGCCGGACAGCATCAGCCGGGTGCCGACGACCAGCTCGTTTTTGAGGTAGCGGGCGTTGAAGAACGTCGCGGTGACCTTCGGGCGCCGGTTCTTCAGCGTGATGACCAGGTATTCCCGTCGTGCCCCCCGGCTGGTCCAGCGCACGTCGGCCTTCTCGATTTCGCCGACGAAGGTGATGTGCTCTCCCTCCGTCGGCGGGTCTTCTCCTTCACCCCGGACCGTCATGCCCTGGCTGTATTTGCGCGGATAGTGCCGTAGCAGGTCGTTGACCGTCTGCAGGCCGAACACGTCGTCCAAGGCACCCGCGGCCTTGGCGCCCAGGACCGAGTCCAGCCGGTCACTCAAGCCCACCACGGCTACTCGACCCCGATGAGCAGCAGATCGCCCCGGTGACCGGTGCGGTAGGCGCTGAATTCGGTGCCGGGGTGGCGGCGGTGAACGTGTGCTGCCAGCCCGTCGGCCAGCGCGTCACCGGTGTCGGCCGCGCCGAGCAGCACGGTGACCAGCTCACCTCCGGAGCCCAGCAGCAGGTCGATCAGCAGGGCTGCTGCGCGGGCGGGATCGGCGTCGACCACCACCACCTCGTCACCGGAGATGCCGAGACCGTCACCGGGCGCGCAGGCACCGGCCCAGGTCAACGCCCGCTCGGTGGCGATGCGCACCGAACCGTGCCGGCATCCGGCGCCGGCCCGGGCCATGGCGTAGCCGTCGTCCACCGCGGTGCGCGCCGGATCGTGCACGGCCAGGGCGGCCAGACCCTGCACCATCGAGTCACACGGCAGCGGCACCACGTCGATACCCCAGCCAATGGCCGCGGTGCAGCCGGCCACCAGATCCTCGGCGGCGATGTAGCCGTTGGGCAGCACCATCACCTGCGCGGCTCCGGTGTCGACCAGGGCTCGCAGCAGCCGCTCGGCGCTGACGCCGGCGGCCGGGTCGATCAGCTCGGCGTCCGGGCGCAGCACGGCCGCACCCTCGTCGGCGAACAGCTGGTGGGCGCCCTCGCCGTCGACGACGGCCAGCACCGCGCGTTTCCGGGTCCAGCCGCCGGGGGCGACCCGGCCGGTGTCCAGCGCCGCGATCCGGATGCGGCTGAGCCGGCCGATCGCCAGGCCCGCTTCCAGGGCGGCGCCGGCATCGTCGGTGTGCACGTGCACCGAGTGCCGGTCGTCAGCCGCCGGGGCCAGTGCCACCGAGTCACCCAGTCCGGCCAGGGCGGTGCGCAGCCGCTCCAGCGACGCGGCGTCGCAGCCGTGCACCAGGTACATCACCTCGAACTGCGGCGGCGGGGTGTCCTCCAGCTCGCGGCGCTGGGGTTCAGCACATGCGGGCTGGTACGTGCGCCGCGCCGCGGCGTGCCCGCCGACCGTGGTGGTCAGGGTGTCCAGCAGCACCAGCAGGCCCAGCCCCCCGGCGTCGACCACCCCGGCCTCGGCAAGCACCGGCAGCTGTTCGGGAGTGCGTTCCAGGGCTTGGGCGGCGGCATCGCCGGTGGCGGCCAGGGCGTCCGGCAGCCCGATGTACGCGGCAGCCTGCCGTTCGGCGGCATCGGCGGCGGCTTGGAGCACCGACACCACGGTGCCGGGGATCGCCTGCCCGCCCATCGCGTCAACCACCAGGGCGACCGCCCGGCGCAGTGCGGCGCCCAGCAGCGCGGTGTCGATCTGGCTGGGGTGTACGGCGTGGGCGCAGACCTCGGCCAGCGCGCGCAGGATCTGCGACAGGATGACCCCGGAGTTGCCCCTGGCACCGGCCAGCGCCCCGCGGGCCAGCACCGCGGTCAGCTCGGGGAGGTTCGCCGGGTCGGCGCTGCCAGCCGCAGGGTCGGCCTCGGCCAGCGCGGCCCGCATAGTGAACAGCATGTTGGTGCCGGTATCGGCGTCGGCGACCGGGAACACGTTCAGCGCGTTGATCTCATCGGCGCGGCTGATCAGGTTGCCGACGGCGGTGTGCGCCCAGTCACGCAGAGCTGACGCGTCCAGCCGCCGCTCAGCCATCGGCACCTCCGATCCGCACCACCGTCTCGGCGTCAGCCTAGCCAGACCGGCCGACGGATCGTTTCACCGCGACGCCGGCCTGTTCAGCGACGTTTTGGTGTTCGGTTCACTGCGCCGGTATCCTTACCGGGTTGCCGGCTCGCCCGGCCCGGGGGCGGTTCTCCCGCGCGCCAGCGCGACAGCCGCCCGTGACCCCGTGAACTTGAGGAGTTCTGACATGGCTGCCGTATGCGATATCTGCGGTAAGGGCCCCGGCTTCGGCAAGTCGGTGTCGCACTCGCATCGCCGGACCAACCGCCGGTGGAACCCCAACATCCAGACCGTGCACGCTGTGACCCGCCCCGGCGGCAACAAGCAGCGGGTCAACGTCTGCACCTCCTGCATGAAGGCCGGCAAGGTCGTTCGCGGCTGAGGCGCCCCCTCTCTCGCGCCCAAACCGACAAATGGGCGCGGTTTTGCGAGTGGAATGCGACATTTCGTCGTGTTGGGTGTGAGCCACCGGCAGCGCCAATCAGGGCAGCCGCCAGTCAACCGGCTCAGCGCCCATCTGGGTGAGCAAGTCGTTGGCCCGGCTGAACGGCCGGGAGCCGAAGAACCCTCGGCTGGCCGACAGCGGCGACGGGTGCGGCGACTCGATGGTTCGGCAGCGATCACCGGTCAGCATCGGGGTGAGCGTGCCGGCGTCGCGGCCCCACAAGATCGCCACCAGCGGCTCCTCGCGGGCGGCCAGCGCCCGGATAGCGCATTCGGTGACGGCTTCCCAGCCCTTGCCCCGGTGTGACGCCGGAGTACCCGGCCGCACGGTCAGCACCCTGTTGAGCAGCATCACCCCGCGCTGCGCCCACGGGCTCAGATCCCCGGTGGACGGCTCGGGATAGCCCAGATCGGCGCTGTACTCGGTGAAAATGTTAGCCAGGCTGCGGGGCACCGGCGTCACCTCGGGGGCGACGGAGAAACTCAGCCCGACCGCGTGCCCGGGTGTCGGGTACGGATCCTGCCCGACGATCAGCACCCGGACGTCGCGGAACGGAAATGTGAACGCCCGCAAGATATTCGGGCCGGCCGGCAGGTACGGCCGGCCTGCTGCGATCTCGCCGCGCAGGAAGTCGCCCATCGCCGCGATCTGGTCGGCCACCGGTTCCAGCGCCTGCGCCCAGCCGTCATCGACG
>CAYPTG010000094.1:0-8261 GCA_964413455.1 uncultured Mycobacterium sp.
TCGACGTCCACGCCAAGCCCGCGCAGCCCGGCCAGCAGCGGGGCGATCGGCCGGGTGCGGGCCTGCTCGTCGCCGTCGAAGCACACCGCCGCGCCGCTCAGGGCGGCCAACGGCGGCACGAAGCGCAGCACGGTGCCGGCCAGCCCGCAGTCGATGCGGGCCTGGCCGGTGTGGGTTTGGTCGCTGGAGCCGACGGTGAGGTCCTCGCCGTCGCCGTCGACCTGAAAGCCGAGGGTTTGCAGTGCGCCGATCATCAGGTCGGTGTCGCGGCTGCGCAGCGCCCCGGTGATCCGCGACGGGCCGGCGCCTTGGGCGGCGGCCAGCGCAGCCAGGATCAGCGCACGGTTGGTCATCGATTTCGAGCCCGGCACCGTCACCCGCGCGGCAACCGGTGCCGATGCGTGCGGGGCCGGCCACAACTCGGTGCTGCTCACAGCTCTACATCCTGCCCTGTCGGCGCGGCTTGTCACTATGGAGTTATGTGCGGACGTTTCGCGGTCACCACCGATCCGGCCCGGCTGGCCGAGGACATCGATGCGGTCAACGAGACCGGCGCCGGTATCCGGCCGCCGAATTACAACGTCGCACCGACCGACGACGTCGCGGTCCTGGTGGCCCGCCACCCACACTCGTCGGAACCCGATGAACCCGCGACCCGGCGTATCCGGCTGATGCGCTGGGGGCTGGTGACGCCGTGGGCCAAGCCCGGCCCTGGCGGCCTCCCGTCGACCCGCGGGCCGCAGCTGATCAACGCCCGCGCCGAGACACTGACCACCGCGCCGGCCTACCGTGCTGCCGCCCGGCACAAACGCTGCCTGATTCCGATGGACGGCTACTACGAGTGGAAACCGAACCCGGACAACCCCACCCGCAGCCGCAAGACTCCGTTCTACTTCTTCCGGCCCGACGGCCGGCCGCTGCTGGTGGCCGGGCTGTGGTCGGTATGGCGCCCGGATGAGGCGAGCGGCCCGCTGCTGAGCTGCACGATCATCACCACCGAGGCAGCGCCGCAGTTCGCCGACATCCATGACCGCCAGCCGCTGGCGCTCGCCCCGCCGGACTGGGACCGCTGGCTGGACCCCGACTCACCGGCCCCCGCCGACCTACTGGCGAGCGCACCCGATGTCAGCGGCATGGAAATCCGCGAGGTGTCGACGCTGGTGAACAAGGTTGCCAACAACGGCCCGGAACTCATCGCGCCCGCCGATCCTGGGCATGAACCGGTCGGCCTGTTCTGAGTAATCGTTCGGTCTCGCCGGTGAAGTGCATCGTCAGGGCCGATTGGCCTACGATGATTCGATGGCGACGATGGAGGATCTTGAGGCTTGCGTCGCCGCGCTGGAAGCCTCTCATGCCGACTATCGTGCGGTGCTGGCGGCGGTCAACGCGCTCGGTGTCAATCAGCGCGAGCACTCCCTGAAGTTGACTGGGGTGGATTCAAGGTTGACCGGCGTGGAGTCGAGGTTAACCACTGTGGAGTCGGAACTGGCCGCGTTCCGGCAAGAAACCCGGACCAGCGTGCGCTCCCTGGAAGAGGGACAGGCCGAGATCAAGGATTTGCTCGTCCGCGCGCTCGACCGCTAATGCCATGACCGCAGTGCAGCCCAAAGCCACAGCCGCCACCATCACGGTGCGCAACCCCGCCGATGGCCGCGTGGCCGGCTCGGTTCCGATCGATGGACCCGACGTGGTGGCCGCCAAAGCCGCTGAGCTGCGGCTGTTTCAACCCGAATGGGAAGCCATCGGCCCGCGCGGTCGCAAGAAATGGATGATGGCCTGGCAGGAGTGGATCCTCGACCACACCGACCATCTCACCGACGTGCTGATGTCGGAGACTGGCAAGTCCCGCAGCGACGCCAGCGTGGAGCCGGTCGGCGTCGCTGACCTCATCAACTACTGGGCCGGTCACGCCGAAAAATTCCTCGCCGACCGTCACCCCACCCCGCACACCTTGCTCTGGCGGGTGAAGAAGCTGACCACTGTCTATCGGCCCCACCAGCTGGTCGGCGTCATCGAACCGTGGAACTTCCCGCTGGCCATGCCGGGCCTGGACGTGGTGCCCGCGCTGGCCGCCGGGGCCGCGGTATTGCTGAAACCCTCTGAGGTGACGCCACTTTCGGCCGTCGAGTTCGTTCGCGGCTGGACCGAAGTCGGCGCCCCGCCGGTGCTCGGGCTGGCCACCGGGTACGGCGACACCGGCGCGTCGGTGATCGATCACTGCGACTACGTGCACTTCACCGGTTCCACCGCCACCGGGCGCAAGGTCGCGATCGCCTGCGCCGAACAGCTCAAGCCGTGCAGCCTGGAGCTCGGCGGTAAGGATCCGGCCATCGTGCTGGCCGACGCCAACCTCGACCGGGCCGCCAACGGCATCGCCTGGGGCGGGATGTTCAATGCCGGCCAGATGTGTGTATCGGTCGAACGGGTCTACGTCGAGGCCCCGATCTACGACGAGTTCGTCGCCAAGCTCACCGAGAACGTCCGAAAGTTGCAGCAGGGCAGCGAATCTGACGCGCAGTCTGCCTACGACGTCGGCGCGATGGCCACCGACGCCCAGCGTGACATCGTCGGCCGGCATATCGATGAGGCCACAGCCGCCGGGGCCACCGTTCTGGCCGTCGGCAAGACGACCGGGACCGGGACGTTATTAGAGCCGACAGTGCTCGCCGACGTCACTCCCGAGATGGCCTGCATCACCGAGGAAACGTTCGGGCCGACCCTGCCAGTGGTCAAGGTGGCCGACGAGGAGGAGGCCATCGCGCTGGCCAACGACTCCCGCTACGGGCTGTCTGCGACGGTGTGGACCGGTGACACCGCCCGCGGCGAGCGGGTGGCCCGCCGGCTGGAGTGCGGTGCGGTCAACATCAACGACATGCTGACCAACGTGTTCTGTCCCGGCCTGCCGATGGGCGGCTGGAAGGAATCCGGGGTGGGCTACCGCGGCGGCGGGGCCAACGGGCTGATCAAGTTCTGCCGCCAGCAGGCGATCACCGCCCCGCGGCTGCCCACCCAGAAATCCGAGCTGCTCTGGTACTCGTCGTCCAAGCGGCAGAACCGCTTCGCGCTGGGCGCCATGCGGGCGCTGGCCGGCTACGGCCTGCGCCGCCGGTTCGGCCGCAAGGGCTGAGCAGCGCTAAACCCCTCGCTCAGCCTGGCTGCTGAACCCGGCCGGGCTCAGGCGTTGCGGTACCCCGGCGGATTGGGCTCGTCCACCCACAGGTCCACGCCGAGCTTCGAGCCCGGTACGCAGTCATACACCGACAGGTCGGTGACGCCGGAGTCCAGCAGCACGTCCTCGCATAGCAGGCTCTGGCCGGTGTACTCGGCGGCAGGGTGGCGCAGCACCTCGTAGGCGGCGTCGGCGTACACCTCCGGCTTGCGGGAGCGGGCCATCGCCTCGTCGCCGCCGAGCAGGTTCTGCACCGCCGCGGTGGCGATCAGGGTGCGCGGCCACAGCGTGTTCGACGCGACGCCGGCATCCTTGAGTTCCTCGGCGATTCCCAAGGCGCACAACGTCATCCCGTACTTGGCCATCATGTACGGGGTGGGGCGCAGCCACTTGGGTTCCAGCCGGATGGGCGGGGAGAGGGTCAGGATGTGCGGGTTATCCCGGCCCTTCATATGCGGAATGCAGGCCTGGGACACCGCGTAGGTGCCGCGTACCTCGATACCGTTCATCAGGTCGAAGCGTTTGAGCGGCACCTCTTCGATGGAGCCCAGGTTGATCGCGCTGGCGTTGTTGACGCACATGTCGATACCGCCGAACTGTTCGACGGTGGCCGCCACCGCCGCGGCCACCGAGTCGCCATCGCGGACATCCCCGACGATCGGCAGTGCGTTGCCGCCTGCCTCCTCGATCTCCTTGGCGGCGGTGTAGATCGTGCCGGGCAGTTTCGGGTGCGGCTCGGTGGTCTTGGCCACCAGCGCGATGTTGGCGCCGTCAGCGGCCACCCGCTTGGCGATCGCCAAACCGATGCCGCGGCTGGCGCCGGAAATGAACATGGTCTTGCCGGAATAAGACATGAAAGAACATTAGAACGTGGATGGTTCGCGAACGTCAGCAGGTCATCATCGCCACGCGATCCTGGGTGGTTCGTCGGTGCCAAAGCGGGTGAGGCGGATATAAGTCGTACCCCCCACCGCGACCATGACTGCGGCCAGTCCGGCGTTGAGAGCTGCCAGTCCGAGCACCGCCTTACCGGTGTGGGCGGCGGCGGGGACGTAGTCGCTCAGGAATGAGGCGATATCGCCGACGGCAATCAATCGGATGTCGGCCAGCCCGGTCTGCGAGGTCGCCTGACCAATACCCATATTCCTGCTGAGAACTCCCCAGATGACCACCGGAGAGCCGCGGTGCAGCACGCAGGCTCCGGACTCGTTCGACGGCCATCCCCAGGTTTGTGCACTCGAATCGATGCCTCCGGCCACTAACGGCGGACCCGAAGGAAACTCAAGGAGATAGCGTTCGGGCAGCTGACGGAGGGGGCCGGGTAGCTTGATTGACCCGACGGTGGGGCAGGACACCGACGCGACGGCACCATCGACCGACTTGGGGTTCCGATCGCTGACAGTGGCTTGCAAGAGCACACCCGGTAGCCGTGACGGCGCATCCCGCTGGCTGATGAACTCACTTCGGGTTCGCAACTGCGGCAGCCGGTCCACCTGCAACTGATCGTCGGCGGCCATCGTCAGCATGACTCCGAGCACGAGGTATCCCAAGCCCAGTCCTCCGCAAGTCAGTGCGGCGCCGGTGCGGTCGTGTCGGCTGACAAGGCCGGGCAGGGCGTGACGCACCAGAAGGACAGCAATGATCGAGAGGATGACGGTGCCGGTGAGGAGCTTTGCCGCAGTCGTGATGAGGTTCGGTGCGACCGTCCCGGTGACCGGTATGGCCAGCACCAAGGCTGCGGCGATGAAAATGATCAGGAGGCAAAGTCGCCTGTCGCGGTGTCGCCATCGATAGGCCAGCGCGGCCCCCGTCAGCGAAATCGCAACCCATGCCACGGCCAGCATCAGGCAGGTGAGCCCCGAAGCGCGGCCTGGCAGCGCTGGCCGAGAGCTACAAACGCGTCCATTTGTTGCAGCGATCCCAGAACGTCGAGTCGCACACGCACACATATCCCGGTGTTGTCGACCGTAATCGCGGGCTGCTCCCGGTCGGAGCGGTAGACCGCCGTCCAGGTGCTGATCGCGTCGGCAACGTCGGTCAGCATGTCCGCCGGCCGATATCCGTCGGTGCTCAGCACGAGTAGCCGGTCGTCGGTGCCGCGGACGGTGATTAGCCGCCGCCCGTCGGTGACCCTGTCCATGCCCAGCCACCGGGCAGTCCTCGGAGTTGCCGAATTGATCAGCGATTCGGCCAGATCTCGTATTTCGGCTGGTGGAGCGGGTCCAATGACGAGCACCGGTCCGGCGGTGTGCGGAATTGGGGCTCGCCACGTGCTGACCGTCACACGGGTGCTCGGAGGCGACATCTGAGCGGCGTACGACCTGGTCATCGTGAGTGCCCATGTCTCTGCTGCGGGGACCACCGTGGTGTCGTCGCCAGAACGGGACAGTTGCCATCCGCGCTCGCTTAGGGTGGCGGCAAAAGCGGCGCGGCGGCGGCGCAACCACACCACGAGCGCCGCGGTCAGGAGCAGCGTCGCCGCGGCGATGAGCAGTGTGGCGGACAGATCGGTCACAGCAGTCAATATTTCACGCCGGACGGGGTGGCCCTAGGATCGATCCGTGCCACCGTCCAAGACCGACGTCGCCCACGAGGAGACCGACGCCGAGCTGACCGCCCGCTTCGAGCGCGACGCCATCCCGCTGATGGACCAGCTCTACGGCGGTGCGCTGCGGATGACCCGCAACCCGACCGACGCCGAAGATCTGGTGCAGGAAGCCATGGTCAAGGCCTATTCGGGCTTCCGATCCTTTCAGGACGGCACCAACCTCAAGGCCTGGCTGTACCGCATCCTGACCAACACCTACATCAACAGCTACCGCAAGAAGCAGCGCCAGCCCGCCGAGTACCCAACCGACGAGATCACCGACTGGCAGCTGGCCGCCAATGCCGAGCACACCTCCACCGGATTACGCTCCGCGGAGGTCGAGGCGCTGGAAAATCTTCCGGACAACGAAATCAAATCCGCACTTCAGGCGTTACCAGAAGAGTTCCGGCTCGCGGTGTACCTAGCCGACGTCGAGGGCCTGCCCTACAAGGAGATCGCCGAGATCATGGATACGCCGATCGGCACCGTGATGTCCCGCCTGCACCGGGGTCGACGCCAGCTGCGCGAATCGCTGGCCGACGTGGCCAGAGAACGCGGGCTGCTGCGCGGCTCGCAGCAGGGCGAACCGACCGACGAGGAGGTGCCGTCGTGAGCTTCGACCACGATCATCCGGTCGAGGATCCCGGGACCGACCTCGACGCGGGGTATATCGACTGCGCGGTGGTGATCCGCGAGGTGTGGGCGCTGCTGGACCTGGAGGTCAACGACGACGAGCGCGACCGGCTGCGCCGACACCTCGACCAATGCCCGGACTGCTTGCAGCACTACGGCATGCAGGAGCGGATCAAGAATCTGATCGCCACCAAGTGCAGTGGCGAGAAGGCCCCGGCCTATCTGGTGGAGCGGGTGCGGCTACAGATCACCCGCACCACGATTATCCGGCGGGGATAGCCCGGGTTACGCGTTGGGACGCCGGCCGTGGTTGGCCTTGCTGTGCTTACGATCGCGCTTCTTGCGGCCACGCTTCGCCATGATGAAACCTCCGTACTTGCTTGCCCCCGCTGACTGAATTACCTCCAGTGTCGCACGTCGGCCCTGCCCGCCGAAAACCCGGTGTTGTGGTTCGATAGGGGACATGGCCGAGGATGTGCGCGCTGAAATCGTCGCCAGTGTGCTGGAGGTCGTGGTCCGCAAGGGCGACTTGATCGCGGCCGGTGACACCCTCGTGCTACTGGAGTCGATGAAGATGGAGATTCCGGTGCTGGCTGAGGTCGCCGGCACCGTCACTGAGGTCAACGTCGAGGTCGGCGACGTCATCCAGGCCGGGCACCTGATCGCCGTCATCGACTAGTCGATGTCAACCCTCGGTGACCTGCTCGCCGAACACACGGTGCTGCCCGGCGGCGCGGTCGACCACCTGCACGCGGTGGTCGGCGAGTGGCAGCTGCTGGCCGACCTGTCCTTCGGGGATTTCCTGATGTGGGTGCGTCGCGATGACGCGACGCTGATCTGCGTGGCCCAGTGCCGGCCCAACACCGCCCCCACCCTGCAAAGCGCCGACGCGGTCGGCAGCGTCGTCGGCGACGGCACACTGCGCGATGCGGTGCCGGTGCGCTACCGCGGTGAGGTGGTGGCCATGCTCACCCAACAGAGCGCCGGTGACGGCCGACGCACCTCGTCGCGGCTGGAAGAGGCCTACCTGGACTGCGCCGGGCACTTGCTGGACATGGTGGCTGAGGGCACCTTCCCGAACGTCGCCGACCTGGCACTGTCGCTATCCAGCCCGCGGGTCGGCGACGGCTTCATCAGGCTCGACGCCGACGGGATGGTGGTCTATGCCAGCCCGAACGCGCTGTCGGCCTACCACCGGATGGGTTTGACCGCCGAGCTGGAGGGCCACGACCTGGTGGCCATCACCCGGCCGCTGATCTCCGACTCGTTCGAGGCGCAGGAACTTGCCGAGCATGTCGGCGTCGCCCTGGCCGGCGGCTCCGGGATGCGGCTGGAGGTCGACGCCGGGGGTGCCGCGGTACTGCTGCGCACCCTGCCGCTGGGGACCAGTCACGCCCCGGCCGGCGCGGCTCTGCTGATCCGCGACGTCACCGAGGTCAAACGCCGGGACCGGGCGCTGCTGTCCAAGGACGCCACGATCCGGGAAATCCACCACCGGGTGAAGAACAACCTGCAGACCGTCGCCGCCCTGCTGCGGCTGCAGGCCCGGCGCACCACCAACCCCGAAGGCCGCGAGGCGCTGTTGGAGTCGGTGCGACGGGTGGCGGCGATCGCCCAGGTGCACGAGGCGCTGTCGATGTCGGTGGACGAGGAGGTCAGCCTGGACGAGGTGGTGGACCGGATCTTGCCGATCATGAACGATGTGGCGCGGGTGGAGACGCCGATCCGGATCAGCCGGGAGGGCACCTTGGGGGTGCTCGACGCCGACCGATCCCCCGGCCTGGTCGCGGATCTGCTGCTCGAGCGCGCGTTCGCGGGGACCCGGGTGGACTTCGCCCGCGCGACGTCGGACGCCGACCGCGGTCTGGCGCT
>CAYPTG010000095.1:0-8227 GCA_964413455.1 uncultured Mycobacterium sp.
TGACCGCGGTGGCCGAGCCACCGTTGCCGCCACCGCCGCTGTCACCGCCGATGTTCAGGTCAGAAATACGAGAACCTGCGTCACCCCCGTTGCCGGCCACTGCGTTTCCGACGGTGGCGTAGGCATCTCCGCCGTTTCCGCCACGGCCGGAGTTGCCGCCGAACAGTCCGCTGCTGCCGCCGTTCCCGCCATTCCCGGCGGCGGCGCCGTCGGCGGCGGTGCCGAGGTTGAGGTCAGAACCGCCGTTGCCGCCCTTGCCTCCGCTGCCCTTCATCAGGCCGCCGTTACCGCCGCTGCCGCCCGCACTGGCCGACGAGATCCGGGCACCGGTCTCGGTGTTGTACACCGCGTTGAGACCGTCGCCGCCGTTCCCGCCGTTGCCGTGCATCCACGCGTTGCCGCCGGCACCCCCGTATGCACCGTTGCCGCCGTTCCCGCCGAGCAGGCCGCCGTCCTCGCCCTTGCACACGTTGGTGCAGCTGGGGTCGAGGACCAGAGCGTCGCGTCCGTTCCCGTACAACCAGCCGCCATCGCCGAATACCGGTCGCACCGGGGTGGCGGCCAGCGGCGCTTCGGCCGTCGCGTCCGCGGAGTTGGTGGAACCCTCGGCGAGCCACCACGGCAGAACGTCCTCGTCGGAAACCAGTCGAGTCCCGATGTCGTGCACGGTCGCTTTGGTGGGTCGGTGTCCAGCGGGTCCGGTGACCGGCTCGGCCAGCAGCATTCCGGTCAGACATCCGGTGGCGAGTAATGACATAGCGGCGTGGCTGATTCGCACGGCTGGGCCTCCCCTTGCTCGCTAGGCTTTACCTCTAATGACAATGGCAGACAACGGCGCCCGATGACAGCCCTGCGGCGATATCGGTCGGGCTTGATGAGCGGCAGCGGTGGCCTGGTCGCCGCGACGGTGTTGATCCCCGCGGCGGTGCTGGCCGGTGCAGCCGGAACGCCCGCTGCCACCGCCGATCCGTGCCCCGATATCGAGGTGATTTTCGCCAGGGGTACCGGTGGTAGCGGCTTGGGACACGTCGGCGGGGTGTTCGTCGACGCGGTGCGATCCAAGGTCAGCGACCGTTCGGTCGAGGCGTACTCGGTGAACTATCCGGCCAGCTTCGACTTCGACAGATCGGCGCCGCTGGGCGCCTCCGACGCGGCCGCACGGGTGCAGTGGATGGCCGATCACTGCCCGGCGACGCGGCTGGTGCTCAGCGGAATCTCCCAGGGCGCGGGCGTGATCGACCTGATCACGGCAAACCCGGGCTCGACCGGCCGGTTTACCGCCACCCCGATGCCGGCACAGCTCGCCGACCATGTTGCGGCGGTGGCGGTATTCGGAAATCCGGTGCGCAAGATGGCCGACGGCCGATCGCTCAACGAAATGAGCGGCCTCTATGGGTCCAAGACGATCGACCTGTGTGCCTCCGATGACATCTTCTGCTCCGACGGCCTCGATCTTGCGGCGCACTTTTCCTACGTGGAGAACGGCATGGTCGAGCAAGCCGCAGATTTCGTCGCCAGCCGTCTCCAGTAAGGCACAGGCACGGTGGCCGTCAGCGGCCGCCGGTGGCGGCCAGGGGCCCTCAGATCGTCCCGCCGGTCCGTCCGTCCCTGATCCGCAGCCCCCGGGTGAAGGGGTGCGCCATCAGCGAGCGCAGCGCCCGGGAGAGCCCGTCGACGTCGGCGACCGGTCTGAAGAACTCGATGCGGTGGTCCCGATCTCCGTCGGCGCCTTCGGTTTTCACCAGGACGCCGTAGCGGTCGAGCCCGATCAGCCGGATGCGGCCACGGCGGGTCCGCGGCGGAAGATGCAGGCGCAGCCGCTCGATCATGTCCGGGTGATGACGTTCCAGGTGATGCACCCAGGCCCGCTCGATCAAACTGAACGGGTCGGGCCGGGCGGCCAGCACCCCGGCAAGATCGACCGGCGCCGCCCCGGCGGTATCGGCGAAGACCACCGAGTCGACGGTCAGCAGGACCAGCGCGTCGTCATATCCGACGTCGAGCAGCGCCGGATCGGGCCTCATCGCGGCGATGGTGTCAAGCAGATGCCGAACTTCGGATGCCGCAGCCGGCCGGGTCTGTCCGCGGATCCACACCAGGGCCCGCACCGATTCACCCGCTGCGACGGGATCGTGGTCGAGTAGTTCCAATGCGATCGGCCCGGCGGGAACGCTTGTGGCAAAAGAAGATTCGCTGTCGACGGTGAGCGCGATGGTGCCGTCGCGGAGCAGGTGATGAACCCGGCATTCCGCGGGTGGGCCGCTGCCGGCGACCAGCTGAGCCGCCGTGGCCCGGGTGAGCACCGTGCGGACTCGCTCGGCCGTCGTCGGACCCCGCAGATCCGTTTCCGTGCCATTCCCCATGTGCATTCCTCCACTCAGCCATGGCCCGGAACCCGGGCCGGTGCACCACCCGGGCACCCGTCATATAAGGTTAGGCAGACCTTAGTAAGGTAACGCAAACTTGGAAAGGGGGCGCCCATGATCGCGTTGATCGGCCAGGCACCGGTGCCGCTGGCCGCCGGACCCACGGTGTCCGCGCAGCTGCTGGGCAGCGGCTTGATCGGCCTGCGTGAAGGCCTGGAAGCCGGAATCGTGGTGATGATCCTGGTGGCCTTCCTGGTCAAATCCGGGCGTCGCGACGCACTCAAGTGGGTGTGGCTGGGGGTGGCCGGGGCCATCGCGATGACCGTCGGGGTCTTCCTGGCGATCCAATTCGGCACGTACACCATCAAGGACCTGGCCGCCGAAGCGGTCGCGGGGGTGGCGTCGCTGCTGGCGGTGGCGATCGTCACGTCCATGGTGCTGTGGATGCGCGGCGCCGCCGCAGGCCTATCCGGTGAACTGCGCGCCGGTATGTCCAAGGCCCTGGAAACCGGCGCCGTCGCGGTGACCGGGCTGGCCTTCCTGGCGGTCGGCCGGGAAGGCTTCGAGACCGCGCTGTTCATGGTCGGCTACGCCGAGGCCGAGACCGCGTGGCCGCTGCTGGGGTTACTGATCGGGGTGACGCTTGCCGCGCTGATCGCCTGGGGCATGTACGCCGGTGCGGTGCGGATCAACCTGGCCAAGTTCTTCACCTACACCGGGGTGTTCCTGATCGTCGTCGCCGCCGGCATCCTGGCTTACGGGATCGGTGCGCTGCAGACGGTGGGCTGGCTGCCGGGCGGGGCTGTGCGCGCCTTCGACATCAGTTCCCGGCTGGACTGGTCCTCCTGGTACGGCGAGGTGATCCAAGGGGTGTTCAACATCACCCCGACCCCGACGGTTCTGCAATTCGTCTGCTGGCTGACCTACCTGGTCGTCGTGCTGACCCTGTTCCTGCGCCCGCGCGGCGCACATCCGAAAGACGCAGTTTCGACCGCAACCGAACATGCGACGCTCACTGAAAGGTCACCCGCCTAATGTCATTCACCACACGTTCGGTCCACTCCGGTGTCGCCGTGACGGCGGCGCTGCTCGTCGGGTTCACTATTGCCGGGTGTACTGCGAAAGACGCCACAAGCACTGGCGCCCAAGGGGATTCACGTACCCCGATCGCCGTTGCCGCCTCCGATACTGAGTGCACACTGTCGGTGACCGAAGCCGGCACCGGGCCGAGCACCTTCCTGGTCACCAACAACGGCACCAAGGTCACCGAGTTCTACGTCTACGGCAAGGGCGAGCGGGTGATGGGCGAGGTGGAGAACGTCTCGCCGGGGCTGCAGCGCAAGCTGATCGTCAACCTCACCGAACCGGGCACCTATCAGACCGCGTGCAAGCCCGGCATGATCGGTGACGGTATCCGTGGCGACTTCGTGGTGACCGGCCAGGCCGTGCCGGCCAGCACCGACGCCAAGTTCCAGCGGGCCGCCGACGACTACAAGGCCTACGTCAACGGCCAGGTCGACGCCCTGGTCCCGGCCACCGAGGCCTTCGTGGCGGCGGTCAAGGCCGGTGATGTAGCGAAGGCCAAGGCGCTGTATCCGACATCGCGGATCTACTACGAACGCATCGAGCCGGTCGCCGAGTCGTTCCCCAACGACCTCGATCCCCGCATCGACCTGCGGGAGGCCGACGTGGAGCCGGGCCACAAGTGGACCGGCTTCCATCGACTGGAAAAAGACCTGTGGGTCAGCGGGATTCAGCCCGACACCGCCGCGATCGCCGATCAGCTGGTGGCTGACGTCAAGGAGCTGGCCGACGGGGTGAAATCACCGGACTGGACGATCGATCCCACCCAGATCGCCGGCGGCGCACAGGGTCTGCTCGACGAGGTGGCGGTCTCCAAGATCACCGGCGAGGAAGAGGTCTTCAGCCACACCGACCTGTGGGATTTCGCCGCCAACGTGGAAGGGTCCCGCACCGCGGTGGCCTCGGTGCGTCCCATCCTCGACGACCGCAACCCCGACCTGGGTAAGCGTGTCGACCAGCGATTCGCCGCGGTTGAGGCGCTGCTGGAGAAGTATCGCCACGGCGACGGGTTCGTGCTCTACGACAGCGTGACCGATCCGCAGCGCCAGGAGTTCTCCCGGGCGATCGACGCACTGAGCAAGGAAGTCAGTCAGGTGCAAGGTGTCGTCGCCCCACAATGAGCTGTCCCGGCGCGCTGTGCTGGGGGTCGGCGCGGCGGTAGCCGGAGCCGCCGGTGCCGGGGTACTGGCCGGGCGAGCCTCAGCCGGAGCGCTGGCTCTGGACAAGCCGGTGCCGTTCCGCGGCCGCCGGCAGGCCGGCATCATCACCCCGGCTCAGGACCGGATGCACTTCTGCGTCTTCGACCTCACCACCGACTCCAAGGCCGAGGTCGTGGCGATGCTCACCGAGTGGACGCAGATGGCCGAGCGGATGGCTGCCGGACTGGAGGCCACCCGCGACGGTGCGGTGGGCCGCAATCCCTATGCGCCGCCGACGGATACCGGCGAAGCACTCGGCTTGCCGGCCTCCCAGCTGACGTTGACGATCGGGTTCGGTCCCGGTTTCTTCGTCAAGGACGGCAAACCCCGGTTCGGTCTGGCCGGGCAGCGGCCGGCCCCGCTGGCCGATCTCCCGAAGTTCCCCAACGAGACACTCGACCCGGCCCGCTGCGGCGGCGACATCGTCGTGCAGGCCTGCGCCAACGACCCCCAGGTTGCGGTGCACGCGATCCGCAACCTGGCCCGGGTCGGGTTCGGCACCGTGGCGGTGCGCTACTCCCAGCTCGGGTTCGGCCGCACCTCCTCGACCACCCGCGAGCAGTCCACCCCGCGAAACATGTTCGGCTTCAAGGACGGAACCAACAACCTCAAAGCCGAGGACACCGGCGCCCTCGACGAGCACGTCTGGGTGGCCGACGGAGACGGCCCGGCCTGGCTGGCCGGCGGCACCTACCTGGTGGCCCGTCGTATCCGGATGCGCATCGAACCCTGGGACCGGACCACTCTGCTGGAGCAGGAACGAGTCATCGGGCGCCGCAAGGGATCCGGCGCCCCGCTCGGTTCCCGAGACGAGTTCGACCCGCTGGATTTCCAGGCGACCGCCGCCGACGGCCAGCCGCTGATCGACCCGGACGCCCATGTGCGGTTGGCGTCGCACGAAAATCTCGACGGTATCGAAATCCTGCGCCGCGGATACAACTTCACCGACGGCTCTGACGGTTTCGGGCATCTGGACGCCGGGTTGTTCTTCATCGCGTTCGTCCGCAACCCGGTCACCCAGTTCATCCCGATGCAGGCGGCGCTGGCGCGTAAGGATCTGCTCAACGAATACATCACCCACACCGGTTCGGCGGTATTCGCTTGCCCGCCAGGTCTCGGCGACGGCGACTACTGGGGTTCGACCCTGCTGGGCTGAACCTCGGTGTGCCTAACCTTGCTGGCTCAAATGCCCTCAGATCTGACACCATAAGAACCAACGAAAGGAAACCGATGATTCACGACGACCTAGTCAAACCCCTCCATGACCAGATCACCAGCGAGGCCTACGCCAGCCAGGTGTATCTGCAGATGAGCATGTGGGCGGAAGACAAGGGACTCCCCGGTGCGTCGGCGTTTTTCCGCAGCCATGTCGCCGAGGAACTCGATCACCGCAACCGGTTGGTCGACTATCTCGTGGAGTCCGACGTCCCGGTGTACTTGCAGGCCATTCCGGCCCCGCAGACCAAGTACGACAGCTTGGTGTCGGTGGTCAATGCCGCCTATGAGCACGAAAAAGAGGTGACCGAGCAGATCCACTCGCTGGCCGGTCTGGCGTTGGACCGCAAGGACTTCAACACCTTCAACATGCTGCAGTGGTTCATCGCCGAGCAGCGCGAAGAGCTCGTGCTCTTCCGCGGCATCGTCGACTACATGAACCTGGCCGGCTACACCGGCGGCCCCGGTGATGCGCTGGTCAACCTGGACCGCTATCTGCAGGCCCAGGCCCAAGCGCACTCGGGCTAGCCGGAGTCGTCTTGCGCCGTACGACGATCGAGCGGCGAAAGCCGCGGTGAGGAGTGCGGCGATGAGGCTGCGCCGCCTCCGGCGGCTACCGGTAGTGCGACGATAGCGCGGTGACCGCAACGCTCGTCGCGAAGAATCTGGCCGGCGGGTTCGCCCACCGCACCCTCTTCGAGGGCCTGGACGTGACCGTGGCGCCCGGCGACGTGATCGGCGTCGTCGGCGCCAACGGCGCGGGCAAGAGCACCCTGCTGCGGATCCTGGCCGGTGATCTGGAACCGCTGGACGGGACGGTGAGCGTCGCCCCCACCGACGCGTTCGTCGGATGGCTGCCCCAGGAGCACCAACCGATACCGGGGGAGACCGTCGCCGGCTACATCGCCCGCCGTACCGGTTGCACCGCGGCCACCCAGGCGATGGACGCCGCGGCCGAGGTTCTGGCCGATCAGGACCGGGCGACCGACACCGGCTCGGCCGACGTCTACGCCGCGGCGCTGGATCACTGGCTGGCGACCGGGGCAGCCGACCTCGACGAGCGGATGCCTGTCGTGCTGGCCGAGCTGGGTCTGGACGACGACGTGGTGTCACCGCATGACACTCCGATGACCGCATTGTCCGGTGGGCAGGCGGCGCGAGTCGGGCTGGCCGCGCTGATGCTGTCCCGGTTCGACGTCGTGCTGCTCGACGAACCGACCAACGACCTCGACCTCGACGGGCTGGCCCGGCTGGAGGGCCTTATCAACGACCTGCGCGGCGGGGCGGTGCTGGTGAGCCACGATCGGGAGTTCTTGGCCCGCAGCGTAACTCGTGTCCTGGAACTGGATCTGGCGCAGAACACCACCACCGTCTTCGGTGGCGGCTACGAAAGCTATCTGGAAGAGCGGGAGGTCGCCCGCCGCCACCGGCGTGAACAGTACGAGGAGTTCGCCGAGAAGAAAGCCGACCTGGTGGCCCGGGCCCGCACCCAGCGGGAGTGGTCGAGCCAGGGGGTGCGCAACGCGATCCGCAAATCCCCGGACAACGACAAGATCCGCCGCAAGGCCGCCGCCGAGTCCAGCGAGAAGCAGGCCCAGAAAGTCCGCCAGATGGAGAGCCGGATCGCCCGGCTCGAAGAGGTCGCCGAACCGCGCAAAGAGTGGACGCTGCAGTTCACCATCGGTGCCGCGGCACGGTCGAGTTCGGTGGTCGCGACACTCGACAATGCCGTTGTGCGACAAGGGGATTTCTTGCTGGGGCCGGTTTCGCTGCAGGTCGATGCCGGCGAGCGGATCGGTATCACCGGGCCCAACGGGGCGGGCAAGTCGACGCTGCTGCGGCTGCTGCTGGGCCGCCAACAACCCGATGCGGGCCGGGCCAGCCTGGGCGCCAACGTCGCGATCGGCGAAATCGACCAGGCCCGTGCGGATTTCACCGGACCCGACCGGCTCGTCGATCGCTTTGAGCAGCGGGTACCGGGTTGGTCGACCGCCGACGTGCGCACCTTGCTGGCGAAGTTCGGCCTGCGGGCCGACCACGTGGAACGCCCGGTCGACGAACTCTCCCCCGGCGAACGCACCCGAGCCGGTCTGGCGCTGCTGCAGGCCCGCGGCACCAATGTGCTGGTGCTCGACGAGCCCACCAACCACCTCGATCTGGCCGCCATCGAACAACTTGAGCAGGCGCTGGAAAGCTACGACGGCGCGCTGCTGCTGGTCACCCACGACCGCCGGATGCTGCAGAACGTCCGGCTGGATCGGTGCTGGAACGTCGACGATGGCCAGGTCACCGAGGTGTAGCCGGGGTCGCCTCAGTTCTCCCCGGCGGCCACCAGCGAACTCAACGTCACACCGGGGTTGTCTT
>CAYPTG010000096.1:0-8173 GCA_964413455.1 uncultured Mycobacterium sp.
CGGCTCGGAGAAGTACTACGCGCAGGTCGACACCGCCATCCAGCAGGCCACCGGAAAGCCACGCGACGAAACCGTGGTGATGACCGCCGACTACAGCTTCCTGTCCTACTACCCCTACTTCGGATTCCAGGGGCTCACCGCGCACTACGCCAACCCGCTGGCCGAGTTCGACAAGCGCGCCGCCGCAATCGAGTCATGGGGCAGCATCAAGACCCCGGGCGAGTTCGCCAAAGCGCTCGACACGCTGCCCTGGCCGGCGCCGGCGGTGTTCCTCATGCGCCGCGGCGGGGCGGCCGGCTCGGCCAACACCTACACCCTGCGGCTGGCCGAAGACGTCTACCCCAACCAGCCCAACGTGCGTCGCTACACCGTCGACCTGGACGCCAGCCTATTCGCCGAACCGTATTTCACGGTCCGCACGATCGGTCCGTTCGTGCTGGCGATCCGTAACGCGCCGCGGTGATTGTCACCGTTCTCAAATAGTCTCGACGCGACAGTTCAGGCCGTGCGCCCGGGCCAGCCGGGCGTCCAAGGTGAGCAATGTGGCGTCGAATGCCTCGGCCAGCGCGACATAGAAAGCGTCCCATCCACGAATCGAGTCCCGCAGCGTCCAGGCGCGATCGATCAGCCAGCGGTGGCTGAATCGTCTGCCCGGCCAGTCCCGTAGGTCACCCACGGCCTGGCTTGCTGCGGTGCCATCGAGCAGGCCCCGCAAGTACTGGGCTCTGATCACCCCGAGTACCTCGACATCAATGACGTGCGGGGCAGCGTGTTCGGTGTCGGCCGCAAGCCGCTCGGCGATTTCCGCCGCTCGTGGCGTATCGGCCACGATCTCAAACAGACATGACGCGTCAACGACCAGCATCGGGCCACTCCCCGCGCCACTCGTCCAGGGTCGCTAATACGTCGGCAGTCGAGACCGACGACGGGCGCCTTCCGATCCTCCCCAACCACTCGGTCACCGACGGTCGAGACGCCAGTCGGGCCGCTTCCCGGCGGAAGAGTTCGGGAACGGTCATGCCTTCCTCGGCGGCACGAAGAACCAATGCCGCGTATACCTCGTCATCAATGTCCCGAATTTGCACTGTTTTCGGCATAGTCACATCATGTCATGCAAAACCGCATGATGAACTCCCTCGCCGGCTGGCCTGGACGCGCAGATAACATCTAGCCCCGTGATGCAGACCTGGGGCAGGCAACGAACCGCCGGGTCCATGGGTCGGTCCCGATCTCGCCTCAGCTACGCCGGCACCGGGGGTGCCAACTCCGGCGAGTCTCGCCGAACCGCCCGGCTGGTCGCCGTCGTCGCCGGTCTGCTCGGCATGGCCATGGCC
This sequence comes from uncultured Mycobacterium sp., assembly GCA_964413455.1. Lineage (GTDB taxonomy): Bacteria > Actinomycetota > Actinomycetes > Mycobacteriales > Mycobacteriaceae > Mycobacterium. Next base: position 1,335 of record CAYPTG010000096.1, read on the forward strand.
CTGCTGACCCCGTTTCTTCCGGTCAAGCAGACCACCGCGTCCCTGAGCTGGCCGCAGAACGGCGCGCTAAGCAGTGTCACCGCCCCGCTGATCGGATATGTCGCCACCGACCTGACGATCACCGTGCCCTGCCGGGCGGCGGCGGCGCTGACCGGCCAGCCCGGCGCACCGACGGTGTTGCTGTCCACGGTGCCCAAACAGGCCGGCAAGGCCGTCGACCGTGGCTTGCTGATCCAGCGCACCAACAACGACCTGGTCGTGGTCGTCCGCAACACCCCGGTGGTGGTGGCCCCGATGAGCCAGGTGCTCAGCCCGGCCTGCCAACACCTGACGTTCACCGCGCACGCAGACAAAGTGACCGGCGAATTCGCCGGCCTGGTGATGGGCGCCGACAGCGATCACCCCGGCGAACCGCTGCGCGGCGAACGCGGCGGCTACGACTTCCGTCCGCAGATCGTCGGCGTCTTCACCGACCTGTCCGGCCCGGCCCCGCCCGGGCTGAGTTTCTCGGCGACCATCGACACCCGCTACAGCCTGGCCCCCACCGCGCTCAAGCTGGCCGCGATGGCGATCGGGCTGGCCGCCACCCTTGCGGCGCTGATCGCCCTGCACGTTCTGGACACCGCCGACGGCACCCGGCACCGCCGTCTGCTCCCGCCGCGCTGGTGGTCGCTGACCCCGCTGGACGGACTGGTGACCGCGGTCCTGGTGTGGTGGCACTTCGTCGGTGCCAACACCTCCGACGACGGCTACATCCTCACCATGGCCAGGGTGTCGGAGAACGCCGGCTATATGGCCAACTACTACCGCTGGTTCGGCACCCCGGAAGCACCGTTCGGCTGGTACTACGACCTGCTCGCGATGTGGGCGCACGTCAGCACGGCCAGCATCTGGATGCGGCTGCCCACCCTGGTGATGGCGCTGGTGTGCTGGTGGTTGATCAGTCGGGAGGTCATCCCGCGGCTGGGCCACGCCGTCAAGAGCAGCCGGGCCGCGCTGTGGACTGCCGCCGGGATGTTCCTGGCGGTGTGGCTGCCGCTCAACAACGGGCTGCGACCGGAGCCGATCATCGCCCTGGGCATCCTGCTCACCTGGTGCTCGGTCGAGCGCGGCGTGGCGACCAGCCGGCTGCTGCCGGTGGCCATCGCCTGCATCGTCGGCGCGCTGACGCTGTTCTCCGGGCCGACCGGCATCGCCTCGATCGGTGCGCTGCTCGTGGCCATCGGGCCGCTGCGGACGATTCTGCAGCGGCGCTCCCGGCAGTTCGGGCTGCTTCCACTGCTGGCGCCGATCCTGGCCGCCGCCACGGTGACGATCATCGTGATGTTCCGCGATCAAACCTTCGCCTCGGTGGTCCAAGCCAATGCCCTGAAACGCGAAGTGGGCCCCAGCCTGAACTGGTTCGACGAGCACACCCGCTACGAGCGACTGATGATGGCCACCCCGGACGGCTCCATCGCGCGGCGCTTCGCGGTGCTGGCTTTGATTGTGGCGCTGGCGGTTTCGGTGGCCGTGATGCTGCGTCGCGGCCACATTCCCGGCACCGCGGCCGGCCCAAGCCGGCGGATCATCGGCATCACCGTCATTTCGTTCGTCGCGATCATGTTCACCCCGACCAAGTGGACCCACCACTTCGGGGTGTTCGCCGGGCTGGCAGGTTCGCTGGGCGCACTCGCCGCCGTTGCTGTCGCCCCGGCGGTGATGCGGTCCCGGCGCAACCGCTGGGTGTTCGCCGCGGCGGTGCTGTTCGTCACCGCGCTGGCGTTCTCCAGCGTCAACGGCTGGTGGTACGTCTCGAATTTCGGTGTGCCGTGGTCGAATCAGGTTCCGTCGTGGCGGCTGGGATTCGCCACCATTCTGTTGGCGATGTGCGTCGGGGCGCTGTTGGTGGCGACGTGGTTCCACTTCTCCGGCCGGGAAACCCTTTTCGACCGGGATCGCGTGGCCGGGGAGGCATCCGGCAAAGGCAGATGGTCCCGGCTGGGCGGCTCCCCGCTGGCGCTGGCTGCCTGGCTGCTGGTGGTATTCGAGGTTGCCTCGCTGACGCTGGGCATGATCGGTCAGTACCCGGCCTGGTCGGTCGGCCGGTCGAACCTGCAGGCGCTCACCGGGAAAACCTGCGGCCTGGCCGACGACGTGCTGGTGGAGTCCGACCCCAACGCCGGGATGCTGCGCCCGATGGTCTCCCCGATCGGCCGTGCGCTGGGAGCCGGGACCGCGGATGGCTTCTCGCCCAACGGTATTCCCGGGGATATCGCCGCGCTGATGGAACCCCCGGCCAGTGGCAACTTCATCGATCTCGGTGCCACCGGCGCCGACGACGACATCGTCTCCGGCACCTCCGCCGGCCCCGGCACCCCCGGCGCCCAAGGCGCATCCCCGACGACCGCCGGGGTGAACGGTTCGGTGGTCCGGCTGCCCTACGGACTCGACCCGGCGACCACTCCGGTGCTGGGCAGCTGGCGTGCCGGAACCCAGCAGCCCGCTCGGCTGCGCTCGGCCTGGTATCGGCTGCCGGCCCGAGACACCCTTGGCGCCGATTCCGCTCCGCTGGTGGTGATCTCGGCGGCCGGCCGCTTCGATCAGGACGAGCTCACCGTGCAGTGGGCCACCGATCAGCAGGCCGCCGCGGGCAAGATCGGTGGCGCCCTGGGCTTCGCCGACGTCGGCGCGGTCCCGGGATGGCGGAATCTGCGGGCACCGCTGGCCGCCATCGCCCCGGAGGCCACCCTGATCCGGGTGGTCGCCGTCGACGACGATCTCGCCCCGCAACATTGGATCGCGGTCACCCCGCCGCGCATCCCGAAGCTGCAGACGCTGCAGCAGGTCGTCGGCTCCCAGGATCCGGTGCTGCTGGACTGGCTGGTCGGGCTGGCCTTCCCCTGCCAGCGCCCGTTCGGGCACTCCGACGGCGTCACCGAAATCCCGAAGTGGCGGATTCTTCCGGACCGCTTCGGCGCCGACTCCAACTCTCCGGTGATGGACAACATCGGCGGTGGGCCGCTGGGCATCAGCGAACTGCTGTTCCGGGCCACTACGGTGCCCACCTATTTGAAGGGCGACTGGTTCCGCGACTGGGGTTCGCTGCAACGGCTGGCGCTGTACTACCCGAATGCCACGCCGGCGAGGTTGCAGCTCGGCACCGCTACCCGCAGCGGATGGTGGAGCCCGGCACCGCTGCGGCCCACCTAACCGCTTACCATCGACCATCGTGCCGACCGACCGCAGCGACTCCACCAGGATCGCCCGTCTGGTCGCTGTACTGGCTGGTTTGGCCGGAATGATCCTGTGCGCGCTGACCCCGCTGCTGCCGGTCACCCAGAGCACCGCCACCATCGGCTGGCCGCAGGCACCCGGCGGCGGCATCGGGAGTATTACCGCCCCGCTGGTCTCCGGCGCCCCGGAAGCATTGGAAGCCTCCATCCCGTGTGCGACGCTGGCGACCCTGCCGTCGACCGGCGGGGTGGCGTTTTCCACCAACCCGGCCGACGGCATCGACGCCACCCGCAACGGACTGTTCGTCCGGGCCAACACCGACTCGGTGGTGGTGGCCTTCCGCGACGCGGTGGCCGCGGTCGCCCCGCGCACCGCGGTGGCCTCCGGGGCCTGCAGCACCTTGAACGTGTGGGCCAACCCGGGCGGGGTGGGCGCGGACTTCGTCGGGATTCCCGGCGCCTCGGGCACCCTGCCCCCGGACAAGAAGCCCCAGGTGACAGGGGTATTCACCGACCTGAAGGGGCCGGCGCAGCCCGGATTGTCGGCGCGCATCACCGTCGACACCCGCTTCATCACCAGCCCGACCCCACTCAAGCTGGCCGTCATGGTGGCCGGGGTGCTGTGCGTGCTGGCGTCAATCGTCGCGCTGGCGGTCCTGGACCGTCGTAACCCGGTTCCCCGGGCGTCCGCCGTGCCCCGACGCTGGACGCGACACTGGCCGATCGACCTCGCGGTGATCGGCACCCTGGTGCTCTGGCACCTGATCGGCGCGATCTCCACCGACGACGGCTACAACCTCACCATCGCCCGGGTCTCCAGCGAGGCCGGCTACAACACCAACTACTTCCGCTTCTTCGGCACCACCGAGGCGCCGTTCGACTGGTATCAGAGCCTGCTGGCCCAATTCGCCTCGATCAGCACCGCCGGCATCTGGATGCGGCTGCCCGCCTTGGCCGCGGCCATCGGTAGCTGGCTGATCCTGTCCCACGGGGTGTTGCCCCGGCTGGGCTCGGCCCGCGGCGGGCTGGACCACCACCGGATCGCGGTGGCCACCGGCGGTGCGGTGTTCCTGGCGTTCTGGCTGCCGTTCAACAACGGCCTGCGCCCGGAGCCGCTGATCGCCTTCGGAGTGCTGGCGGTGTGGATGCTCACCGAACGCACCATCGCCACCCACCGGCTGGTGCCCGCCGTGGCGGCGATCGTGGTGGCGGTGTTCTGCGCGACGCTGGCGCCCCAGGGCCTGGTTGCCTTCGCGCCGCTGTTGGTGGGGGCACGAGCCATCGCCCGGATCATCGGCGGTCGGCGCCCGCGCGACGGTGTGTTGGCACCGCTGGCGGCGCTGGGTGCGGCGCTGTCGGTGTTCTTCGTGGTGGTGTTCCGCGACCAGACGCTGGCCACCGTCGCCGAATCGGTGCGGATCAAATACGTTGTCGGGCCGACGATCTCGTGGTACCAGGACTTCCTGCGCTACTACTTCCTCACCGTCGAGGACCACGTCGAGGCATCGCTGACCCGGCGGTTCGCGGTCCTGACGATGCTGCTGTGCATGTTCGCCATGTTGGTGATGCTGCTGCGCAAGGGCCATGTCGGCGGGCTGGCCCGCGGGCCGCTGTGGCGGCTGATCGGCAGCACCGCACTGGGTCTGCTGCTGCTGACCTTCACCCCCACCAAGTGGGCTGTGCAGTTCGGCGCGTTCGCCGGGATCGCGGCGGCACTGGGCGCGGTGACCGCGTTCGCGTTCGCCACCGTCGGCCTGCACAGCCGGCGCAACCTGGCGCTGTACGTCACTGCGCTGCTGTTCGTGCTGGCCTGGGCGAGCGCGGGGATCAACGGCTGGTTCTACGTCGGCAACTACGGGGTGCCTTGGTACGACCGCCAGCCGGTGCTGGTGCACCAGCCGGTGACGTCGATGTTCCTGGCGTTGGCGCTGCTGACCGCGCTGCTGGCCGGCTGGCTGCACTTCCGCATCGACTACGCCGGGCACACCGAGGTCAAGGCCACCCGCCGCAACCGGCTGCTGGCCGCTACCCCGCTGCTGGTCTTCTCGCTCATCATGGTTCTGCTCGCGGTCGGCTCGATGGCGAAGGGATTCGTCCAGCGCTACCCGGCCTACACCAACGGGAAAGCCAGTTTCGCGGCGCTGCGCTCCGGGCTGTCCAAGGACAGTTGCGCGATGGCCGATGACGTCCTGGTCGAGGCCGACGTCAACGCCGGGATGCTGAGCCCGGCGCCCGGCCAGAGCTGGGGTCGGTACGGCCCGTTGGGCGGGCAGAACCCGGTCGGTTTCACCCCCAACGGTGTCAGCGACTCGCTGGATCCGGTGGCCCCGTTCGTTGCCAACCCGGGAACGGTCAACTCCGATGGTTCGCCCAACAAGCCGAACGTCGGCATCGGGTTCTCCGGTGGCACCGGTGGTGGCTGGGGTCCGGTCGGCGTGAACGGCTCAAAGGTGTTCCTGCCCTTCGGTCTTGACCCCAAGACCACTCCGGTGATGGGCAGCTACAAGGAGAACACGGTGGCCGCCAAGGCCACCTCGGCGTGGTATGCGTTGCCGCCCCGCACCCCGGACCGGCCACTGGTGACCGTCGCCGCCGCCGGCGCGATCTGGTACTACGACGCCGAACACGAGTTCCACTACGGACAGTCGCTGAAGCTGCAATGGGGAATCCACAAGCCGGACGGCACTTTTCAGGCGCTGGACAAGGTGTACCCGATCGACACCCAGGAGCAGCTGGCCTGGCGCAATCTGAGGTTCCCGCTGAAGGACGCACCGGCGGAGGCCAACGTGGCCCGCATCGTTGCCGATGATCCGAACCTCAGCAGCGAGCAGTGGTTCGGCTTCACCTCGCCGCGGGTACCGGTGTTGCAGACCGCAAACGAGTTCCTGGGCACCAAGACCCCGGTGTTGATGGATATCGCCAGTGCCGCCCAATTCCCTTGCCAGCGGCCGTTTTCCGAGCACCTGGGTATCGCCGAGGTACCGCGATACCGGATTCTGCCCAACCTCAAGCAGGTGGTGGTGTCCTCGAACATGTGGCAGTCCGCCCGGGCCGGCGGTCCGTTCCTGTTCATCCAGGCGCTGCTGAGCACCGCCACCGTGCCCACCTATCTCAACGACGACTGGTACCGCGACTGGGGCGCCATCGAGCGTTACATCCGGGTGGTGCCGGCCGCCGCCGCGCCGAATGCCGTCGTCGACCAAGGAGCCAAGCGGGTGTACGGGTGGAACCGCAACGGACCGATCAGGGCGCTGCCATGACAGCGGTGCTCAACGAATCGGCTCGCGAATCTCCGCACCAGGTCAACGTCACCCGGTGGGTGGCCACCGTGGCCGGGTTGCTGGGTTTCGTGCTCTCGGTGCTGACCCCGCTGCTGCCGGTGGTGCAGACCACCGCGACGCTGAACTGGCCGCAGAACGGGCAGCTCTCCAACGTCACCTCGCCGCTGATTTCGCTTACCCCGGTGTCGATGAAGGCCACGATCCCCTGCGAGGTGATCCGGTCGATGCCGCCGGCCGGCGGCCTGGTGCTCGGGCTGGCCCCGCCGAAAGGCAAAGACGCCGCGCTTAATTCGCTGTTCGTCACCGCCAACGCTCAGCGGGTGGACATCACCGACCGCAATGT
>CAYPTG010000097.1:0-8172 GCA_964413455.1 uncultured Mycobacterium sp.
CGGCTGATCCGCTTCATGCCCAAACCGGTGATCTGCGTGGTCAACGGCTGGGCCGCCGGCGGCGGGCACAGTCTGCACGTGGTGTGCGACCTGACCCTGGCCAGCCGCCAGCACGCCCGTTTCAAGCAGACCGACGCCGACGTCGGCAGCTTCGACGGCGGCTACGGCAGCGCCTACCTGGCCCGTCAGGTGGGCCAGAAGTTCGCCCGGGAGATCTTCTTCCTCGGCCGCGCCTACACCGCCGAGCAGATGCACCACATGGGCGCGGTCAACGAGGTGGTCGACCACGCCGAGTTGGAGACCGTCGCGCTGCAGTGGGCCCGTGAGATCAACGGCAAATCGCCTCAGGCGCAACGGATGTTGAAGTTCGCCTTCAACCTGCTCGACGACGGGCTGGTGGGCCAGCAGCTCTTCGCCGGCGAGGCCACCCGGCTGGCCTACATGACCGACGAGGCCGTCGAAGGCCGGGACGCCTTCTTGGAGAAGCGCGACCCGGACTGGACCGGGTTCCCCCGCTACTTCTAGGTACGCAGCTGCGCCCCGACGCATCGCCTTAGACTCGACCGGGTGACACCTCTGCGCCGGCGGCTCACCGAAGCGATCGCCCTGACCGCCATGCGCCCGCCGCACAGCGTGCCCACCCGGACCCGGATTCCGTTGCGCGGTAAGCGGGTGCTGATCACCGGCGCCTCCTCCGGGATCGGTGCAGCCGGCGCCGAACAGTTCGCCGCCCACGGCGCCGAGGTTATCGCCGTGGCCCGCCGCGGCGACCTGCTCGACGAGATCACCGCACGGATCACCGACGCCGGCGGTACCGCCACCGCGATGCCCTGCGATCTGTCCGACCTGAATGCCGTCGACGCGCTGGTGGACGCCGTCGAAAACCGGTTCGGCGGGGTGGACATCCTGGTCAACAACGCCGGCCGGTCGATCCGGCGCACCCTGGCCGATTCGCTGGACCGCTGGCATGACGTCGAGCGCACCATGACGCTGAACTACTACTCCCCGCTACGGCTGATCCGCGGCCTGGCACCGGGAATGATCGAACGCGGCGACGGCCACATCATCAACGTCGCGACATGGGGCGTGCTCACCGAAGCCTCACCCCTGTTCGGCGTCTACACCGCCTCCAAAGCCGCCCTGAGCGCGGTCAGCCGGGTTGCCGAAACCGAGTGGGCCCACAAGGGTGTGCACTCCACCACGCTGTACTACCCGTTAGTTGCCACCCCGATGATCGCACCCACCAAGGCCTACGACGGCATGCCGGCGTTGAGCCCAGGTGAGGCGGCGCAGTGGATGATCGACGCCGCCCGGCACCGCCCGGTGCGCATCGCGCCCCGGATCGGGGTGACGGCCCTGGCGATCGACGCCGTCGCACCGGGCGTCCTCACCGGCCTGTTCAAGCGTCAGCGCCGTCGGCCGCACTGAGGTAGACACGGTTCATGGAGATACTCGCCAGCCGGATGCTGCTGCGGCCGGCCGACTATCGACGTTCGCTGGAGTTCTACCGCGATGCCTTGCGCTTGGCGATCGCCCGCGAATACCCCAGCGGCACAGTCTTTTTCGCCGGGCAGTCGCTGATCGAGCTGGCCGGCCACGGCCGCGACACCGAGGCCGACGGCCGGTTCCCCGGGGCGTTGTGGCTCCAGGTCCGCGACGTCTACGCCGTCCAGGAACAGCTACGGGAGCGGGGCGTGACCATCGCCCGGGAGGCCCGCCAAGAGCCGTGGGCCCTGCACGAAATGCACGTCACCGACCCAGACGGGGTCACGCTGATCTTTGTGCAGGTTCCGGAGAACCACCCGCTGCGCCGCGACAACCGCAGCTAAGCCAGCGGCCAGCCCACCGAGGCCAGGCGCGCGGCGACCTGACGTATCTCCTCGACGTTGGGTTCCTTCCTTACCTCATTACTTCTTCGGCAGCATCGGAAACAGATCCACGCCGAAGTGGTGGATGATCGTGGTCCGGGTGATCCACGCGACTGCGGTCACGATCACCGCGGCCACGAAAACGAACAGCACCACGCCGAGCAACTTCAGCGCCGGATTCGGCTTGTGGATGAGGTGATCGGCTTCTTCCCCGCCAGAGCCGAACGAGTAGGCCAGCATCCCGGTGGCGAACAGCGCCGGCAGGCCGGCACCCAGGATCAGCCCGACGACCAGCACCTTGAGGATGGATTCCAGGTAGTACATGTGCGTCCCTCTCAGACCGCGCTCTGGGTCCGCGGGCCCTCGGCGAGATCGGCCACGACGTCCACCGGCATCATTTCGACCGGGTGCACCGAGTTGGTGGTGTCGTCCCAGTCGGCATTGACGTTGCGGTGATCGACTTTCTGCCGCTGCGCCTGACGCCAGAGGTAGAACGAGGCGGCCACCAGGATCACGAAAATGGTTCCGTCGCCGGCTAATTGCGATCCGGTGAGGCCTTTGATGAAGTGCGATAGCCAATAGGACAGCGCACCGACCAGCGCGGCGGCCGGCAGCGTCACCAGCCAGGCCACGGCCATCCGGCCGGCGACCGCCCAGCGCACCTGCGCCCCGGGTTTGCCGACCCCGCTGCCCAGGATCGAGCCGGTCGCCACATGCGTGGTGGACAGCGCCATCCCGGCCGCACTGGAGCTCAGGATGATCGCCGCCGACGACGCCTCGGCCGCCAGGCCCTGCGGGGACTCGATCTCCACCAAACCCTTACCCAGGGTGCGGATTACCCGCCAGCCGCCGAGGTAGGTGCCCAGGCCGATGGCCACCGCGCAACTGGCGATGATCCAGAACGGCAGGCCGTGCTCTTCGACGTCGCCGCCCAGATGCCCGGTGGTGATCAGCGCCAGGGCGATCACCCCCATCGTCTTCTGCGCGTCGTTGGTGCCGTGCGACAGCGAGACCAGCGAAGCGGTGGCGATCTGGCCCCAGCGGAAACCTTCTTCGCGCCGTCGTTTGAGCACCTTGCGGGTGAGCCGGTAGACCAGCCAGGTTCCGCAGGCGGCGACCAGGCCGGCGATCAGCGGCGCGGCGTCCGCCGGGATCAACACCTTCTGGGTGATCCCCGGCCAGTTCACTCCACCCAACCCGAGTGCGGCCAGACCGGCACCCATCAACCCGCCGAACAGCGAATGCGACGAGCTCGACGGGATGCCGAACAGCCAGGTCAGCAGGTTCCACAGGATGCCGCCGACCAGGCCGGCGAAGATGATCGTCAGGCCCATCGACGGGTCGATCCCCGGCAGCAGATGCCCGGTCTTGACGTCCTGCATTCGCAGCACCGAGGTGGTGACGGTAATCGCCACCTCGACCGACAGGAAGGCTCCGACCAGGTTGAGGACGCCGGCGAGCAGCACCGCGGTCTTGGGTTTGAGAGCCCCGGTGGCAATCGAAGTCGCCATCGCGTTCCCGGTGTCGTGGAACCCATTGGTGAAGTCGAACGCCAGCGCGGTGGCGATCAGTAACACCAAGATGATGGTCTCTGTCCCCATGCGGTCATTCTGCGGCGTTCGCCGGAGTTTTGGCGAATTACCGCGCCGTAAACCCGTTGAGCCACCAGGGTGTTTCTGGAATCGGCGCAGGAGTTCATCCGTCGTTCACCGGCCGTATCCCACAGGTTCGCGGACACCCGGCCGACGCGGGCGAGTGTGATCGGCAACCCGGCGCGCAAGCCCTTAAGATCGGACGGGTCCGGGCCGCGACTTCAGCCCGGGTGAGAGGTGGCGCGGGTGAACCGATTCCTCACCGGCATCGTGGCCTGGCTGCGTGCCGGTTACCCCAACGGCGTCCCCAGTAACGACTATCTGCCGATCCTCGCGTTGCTGTCCCGTCGGCTGACCGCCGACGAAATCATCGAGGTGGCGCGCCAACTCCGGCATCTGCCCGAGCCGGGTTTCGTCGACATCGGCGCGGAGTTCCTGCGTCTCACCGACCAGCTGCCCGAACCGGCTGAAGTCGAGCGGGTACGGGCCAAACTCGCCGCCTTCGGCTGGCCGCTGGACAACCCGCGCGACCCCGACCCCAACGCGCAGGAGACCGGATAGCCACCCTGCGCGCGCTGGCCATCACGCCCGGGCCGGTGGCTCCAGCGCTGCTGACGGCGGTGCAGGGGGTGCTCGACGGTCGGGCCGAACCAGTGGTCCCGATCCCGTCGGCAGATCCGCGGGAAGCCGCGCTGCTGAGCGCGTCACTGCGGGTGGCCGAACCGATCGACGACGGGATCGCCCTGGTGATCGCCACCTCCGGCACCACCGGAACGCCCAAGGGAGCGATGCTGACGCGAGAGGCGCTGATCGCCAGCGCGACGGCCACCCATGACCGCCTCGGCGGGCCGGGGCGCTGGCTGCTGGCGCTGCCGGCCCAGCACATCGCCGGAATGCAGGTGCTGGTGCGCAGCGTGCTGTCCGGCACCGCCCCGGTCGCACTCGACGTGTCGGGCGGCTTTGATATCGGCGAATTGCCCAGGGCGGTAAGCGAACTGGGTTCCGACCGGCGTTACACGTCGTTGGTGGCCAATCAGCTGGCCAAGGCGCTGGCCGATCCGGCGGCCACCGCGGCGCTAGCCGAACTGGATGCCGTGCTGCTCGGCGGCGGCCCGGCGCCGCAGCCGGTGCTCGACGCCGCGGCCCGGGCCGGGATCACCGTGGTACGCACGTATGGCTCCAGCGAGACCGCCGGCGGCTGCGTCTACGACGGGATCGCACTGGCCGGCGTCTCGGTACATATCGACTCCCCCGGACCCGACGGTGCCGGGCAGGTGGTGATCGGTGGCGACACACTGGCCGCCGGGTACCGCAATCCGGTGCGGCCGGACCCGTTCGCTTCACCGGGCCGGTTTCGCACCGACGACATCGGGGTGATCGACAATGCCGGCCGGCTGACGGTGCTGGGCCGCGCCGACGATGCGATCAGCACCGGCGGGCTGACCGTGCTGCCCGGCCCGGTGGAGGCGGTGCTGGCCCGCCATCCCGGTATCGCCGAGTGCGCGGTGTTCGGGCTGGACGACGACCGGCTGGGCCAGCGGGTGGTGGCGGCAGTGGTCGCCGCCCCCGGATACCGGCCGACAGCGACCGAGCTGCGCGAGTTCGTCGCCGAATCGCTGGATCGCACCGCAGCGCCGCGCGAGGTGTTCCTCGTCGCGGACCTGCCGCGCCGGGGTATCGGCAAGCTGGACCGTCGCGCACTGCGCGAGCGGTTCGCCCCTCGGAGCAACTAGCCCACGGCCCAACTCGATTGCCCAACTCGTCCAACCCGATTGCCCAACTCGACGAAATGTCGCAATCCACTCGCACAACCACGCCCATGTGTTGGTTTGGGCGAACGTTAACGCCCGAACGTCAGCGCCGCCGCCACCGCAACCGACCACACCAACATGGTCAGCCCGGTGTCGAGCAGCACCGGGATGATGTCGCGTCCACCCTTACCGGAGCTCACCGGCCCGGCGGCCTTGAGCGCCAGCGGCACCGCGATCAACCCCGCCGCGCACCACGGCGTGGCCCGCATCAACACCAGCGTCATCACCCCGGCCAGCACCAGTAGCCCCTGATACAGCAGCCGCGTCTTAGCATCCCCGAGCCGCACCGCCAGCGTCGTCTTACCGGCCACCGCATCGGTGGGGATATCGCGAAGGTTGTTGGCCACCAACACCGCTGAGGACAGCGCACCGGTGGCCACCGCCGCCGCTATGCCCACCCAGTCGATCCGCAGCGCCTGGGTGTACTGGGTGCCCAGCACCGCCACCAACCCGAAGAACACGAAGACCGCCACCTCACCGAAGCCGGCGTAACCGTAGGGCCGCGATCCGCCCGTGTAGAGCCAGGCACCGGCGATGCAGGCCGCCCCGATGGCGATCAGCCACGGCGCGGTGAGCACCGACAGCGTCAGACCCGCCACGGCGGCGACCCCCAGGCTCAGCACCGCCGCGATCAGTACCGAACGCGGGGCCGCCAGCTTCGCGCCGACCAGCCGTACCGGACCGGCGCGGTCGTCGTCGGTGCCGCGGATGCCGTCGGAGTAGTCATTGGCGTAGTTGACCCCGACGATCAACGCCACCGAAATCAGCAGTGCCAGCAGTGCTTTCCACCACACCGCTGACCCCAGCCAGGCCGCCGCCCCGGTGCCGGCGATCACCGGAGCGATCGCATTGGGCAGGGTGCGAGGGCGCGCTCCCTCGATCCATTGCACGACGGTGGCCATAGGTAGACCCTAGCCTCGGCTCAATGCCCTAGCGCTCCCCGTCGGGCAGGTCTTCCCCGCGCAGCCGGGCCTGCAACTGCTCGCGGTCCCGACGCCGGCGCTCGTCTGCCTGGGCGATACCGGCGGTGGCCCGGCGGCGCAGCGGCGCCAGCAGCCAGATGCCGAGCGGCAACGCCAGAATGATCGCGAACAGCATGGCGATCACCAGCGGGAACTCGGCGATGCCGAAAAGGTGTGCGGCATAAAAGATTACGACGGTCAGCGCAGCCACCAACGCCAGCCGGGCCAGCGTGTAGACGACGACGTCACGCATCAGGCGTCCGGTGCTGCCGGCGGGCTGATTTTCAGTCATGGCCGATAAGCCTACTGACGCGCGTATATTCAAACTCAGGAGGTGTTTGCCAGTGCTTTACCTGCTGCTCATCGTGGTTGTCGCCGCACTCGCCTACATCGCAATGCGGGCCATCCGGGCCAGCGCCCAGCGCCCCACTAACCGGGTGATCGGTCCGGACGACGACCCGGATTTCCTGTGGCGGCTCAGCCACGGGGATAACAACCCGCGCTAGAACAATTTGGGGGTAGCCCGAGCTCGCCGGGGGCGGTTACGCGGGCGCGGGGTTGAGCGGAATGCGGATCGTCGCCAACAGGGCGCGGTGATCGGAGCCCTTGATCTTCACCGTCTTGACCGACGCCGGAGTCGCGTTACGAGTCAGCACATGGTCGATGGTGATGACCGGCGGAAGCCAACTATCGGCCTTGAACGTCGGCGCGTAGCCGGCGCCGAGTTCCTCGACGGCATCCTGATACCCGTTGGTCAGCAGGTCCCGGAATTGCCGCATGTCCGGGGTGCTGTTGTAGTCCCCGCCGATGATCACCGCCGCGGGACCGGCGGCGGTGGCGAAGTTGGCCAGCTGCGCCTTGGCCCCGGCCATGCCGTAGTTCCAGTCTTCGATGGTGTTTTCGTTGTCGGAAACCGGTGACTGGACGTGCACGCTGGCCAGCAGCGGCGGGTGTTCCAGGCCGGGAACCTGCACCCGAGCCGCCGGCATCGATACGCTACGGTGCCGGGGCGCGGACACCGGGGTCAACGGGTAGCGGCTCCACATCCCGATCCCGCTGGCACCCGACCCGGGCGTCAGCTGGGAATGCGGAAAGCTCTGGCCGATCCCGGCGTCGGTGAACCGAGTGACGGCCTCCTCAGTGAGCTCGGCCACGGTGATGACGTCAGCACTGCTGTTGGCCAGGCCGACGAACTCGGTCGGATCGGCCCGTCCGTAGCGCAGGTTGGAGGAGAGCACCCGCAGCTCTTTGTACGCGCCAATATCGCTATGTCTGCCCAGGTAGTACCAGTTGACCTGGATGGCAACGGTGGCGGTGAGTAGGAACACCCCGAGCAGCGACAGCAGAACGCGCCGGGACATGATGGCCAGCACCAGACCGGTCAGCGCGATCAACGGGACAAACGTCGAGCCGACGGCCAGCATCAGCCGCGGGATGGTGGTCACCGGCTGGACCCGGAAGACCAGCCCGACGGCGGCGACGATCAGCGCGACGATCGCGGTAATGGTTCCCAGTGCCCGGAGGGCTCGTGATTTGCCGGATCGGATCGCCGGCCGACGTTTGGCGGTGGTGTTCATGATCAGCCCACCCCGGCGTACGAGTGCAGGCCGACGGTGACCAGGTTGATGAAGAACAGGTTGAACACCATCGCGATGAAACCGGCGACGTTGATCCAGGCTGCCTTCTTGTCCCGCCAGCCGGCCGTGGACCGGGCGTGCAGATAGGCCGCGTAGATCACCCAGGCGATGAACGACACCGTCTCTTTGGGGTCCCAGCCCCAGTAGCGGCCCCAGGCTTCCTCGGCCCAGATCGCTCCGAAGATCACCCCGAAGCCGAACACCGGGAACCCGAAAATGGTGGTCCGGTAGGCGATCCGGTCCAGCGTCTGAGCATCCGGCAGCCGGGCGGCGATCCGGGCCAGCGCACCCGTCGCGCCGGG
>CAYPTG010000098.1:0-8134 GCA_964413455.1 uncultured Mycobacterium sp.
GATGGTGGCGACGGCGGTGTGTTCCGCCGGTAGCAGTTGCCGATACTTAGGAAACTCGGTGTCCAGCAGTCGAGTAGTGCTGCGCCGCCCACGGCTGTGCATACCCAACAACCGTTCCTGACCGACAGCCTCGCCGGTACCCAGTGACAGATGGACTTCGGAGCCCGGTGATACCGACTTTGCTGCTTCGGCAAGAGTTTTAGCTGGAACCAGCACTGCGGCGTCCACACCCGGCGCGGTTGTTGACCAGGTCAGCTCACGTACCGCCAGGCGGAACCGGTCGGTGGCGGCCAGCACCACCTTGTCACCGGTGATCTCCACCCGGATACCGGTCAGCATCGGCAGCGTGTCATCGCGGCCAGCCGCCACCGCTACTTGGCCGACAGCTTCGGTGAACAAATCCGCGGCCACCACACCGGTCTCGTCCGGCAAACCCGGCAGACTGGGGTAGTCCTCTACCGGCATCGCCGGCAACGAGAATTTGGCGCTGCCGCAGGTCAAAAGCATCCGGGAGCCGTCCACGCTGACATCTACTGGCTTGGCCGGTAATGCTCTGGTGATGTCGGACAGCAGACGGCCGGAAACCAATACTGTTCCGGGAGAAGCGATTTCAGCCGGTACCTGAACTTCTGCAGAAACATCGAAGTCGAAACCCGCGATAGTTAGACCGTCATCGGAACCAGTGATCAGAACACCGGCGAGGACGGGATTCGACGGCGGTCGAGTCGGCAGGCTGCGAGCGACCCATGCCACGGCTTCGGCGAAGTCTTCCCGAACTAGGCGAAACTTCAAGTCGGAGCCAACCGTCGTGGTCGCCACGTCCATGGGTTCCCTTCATTGAGCCGGTCGATGGCCGCGCGGAACGTGCGGTCAGATCACCCACCGTAGAGCGTCGCTGCCCAACTTGAAAGCTAATCGCTGACGGCCACAAGTGTCGGTTCGGGTGGGGTCCGGAACGGGTGTGGAAGGGCGATTCCCCAGCGATCTATTTCTGAGAGGAAACGTTGAAAATCTTTCAGTAATAGTAATAGGTGTTGTGGAATCTGTGGACCGAGCGGTGTTGTCGCAGCTAAAGCTGGGTCCGGTGATGTGAGCTCAGATGTGCACAACGGTGGGTGCTTGGGGAGCCGAGTGTGGACTGCCGTGGATTGTTCGGTGCCGTCCTGTTTCTTCTAGTCACTGTCCCCATGGTTGTGCACAGCATCTTCCCAGGCGAGCGGTGTGACTGCTGATACGCAATGAAGCTAAAGTTTTTTGCGGAAGAGGGCAGAAAGAGGGTCGAAATTAGCGCTTGGATCGTTGGCGGATCCGCGCGGTGAGTTCCTTGACGTGATCGAAGACCTCGTGTCGCGAGGCCATCTCGGTAAGAATCTTCTTCTGCGCGTACATCACGGTGGTGTGGTCGCGACCGAACGCTTGACCGATTTTGGGTAACGACTGGTCGGTCAGTTCGCGGCAAAGATACATTGCGATCTGTCGAGATTGAGCCAATGCGCGGGTCTTGCCCGGACCGCGAAGTTCTTCGACGGTGGTGTCGAAGTATTCGGCGGTAGTCGCCATGATCATCGCGACGCTGATCTGTATGGTGCCGGAATCAGCAATCAGATCCCGCAGCACAATCTCGGCCAGGCTGGTGTCGATCGGGGTCTTGTTCAGCGAGGCGAACGCGGTGACGCGGATCAGCGCACCTTCGAGTTCACGGATGTTGCGCTCGATGCGGCTAGCGATGAGTTCGAGAACGTCGTCGGGAACCGCAAGTCGGTCCATCTGTGCTTTCTTGCGCAGAATCGCGATACGAGTTTCGAGTTCCGGGGGTTGAACGTCGGTCAGCAGCCCCCATTCGAACCGGGTACGCAGCCGATCCTCCAGCGTCGCTAGTTGTTTGGGTGGCCGGTCGGAGGAGATGACGATTTGTTTGTTTGCGTTGTGCAAGGTAGCTGCGCTTGAAGGCGACCTTGCGGTCATCACGCAGTGAGTTGATGAAGTCGTTGGTGAACTCTTCGGTGGAGACGTACTTGACTCGGATGCCGGGGAACAAGCGCTGTGCGTAATTGCCGGCTGCGTGTAACAGGTGGGTTTTGCCCAGTCCCGACTCGCCCCAGATGAAAAGTGGGTTGTAGGAACGAGCAGGAGCTTCGGCGATCGCTAGTGCGGCGGCGTGCGCGAAGCGGTTGGAGTTGCCGATGATGAACGTGTCAAAGGTGTAGCGGCGGTTCAGGCTCGTTTCGGACGACTTTTCGGTGGATTTAGCACGGGCTCGTCCGTTGAAGTACTCGGGCCAATTTTCGTTGGGGTTGGACGGAGCTTCGGCGCTGTCGTCTTCGTCGAGCTGCGCCAGTTCGTGATCGGTGAGTGGGACGTCGTGATCGGGAGAATCGTCGGGGTGCTGATCGGGGGAGGGTTCGATTCGGACCCCCAACTCGACGCGCTGTCCCAACCGTCGACTCAACGCCTCGACGATGGGGGCGCGCAGATGTCGTTCGATCTCGTTTTGAACAAACGGGCTGGGCACAGACAAGAGGGCAAAACCTTCGGCGATGGTCAGTGGCCGAACGAGTTTGAGCCAGGCACGTTGTTGCGGGGTGAGTGTGGGGCCGACATCTTCGTGGTCGGTATCGCCGTCGCCGTTGAGTTCGGCTACGACAGCGTTCCATACCGACGCGAAGTCGGTTCCGGGACTATCGGTCAACGACAGACCCCCCAGTTTGGTCGGGCTACAACGAATGAAAAACCAGCGAGCTGTCCACAAAGTTATCCACAGATGTGTACAGCTAAAGGAGTCCTAAGGTCGCAGCATATGAGCAATATTTGGTAGTCAGCAGAGCAACCCGTCAACAGGCCGGCGAAGTCGGTGCTGTGCCAGAAGCTAACAGGTTTCCCGGCGGGTGCCAACCACGTGTTGCTGGCGGGGTAGGTGCGGTTTGACCGGCAGAAGGGACCTCAGTACCCTCAAGCAGTCGTCCAAATGTCGGCGACACGGCAGCGACCGGATAGGTCCGGGCCCGCGCCGGTACGAGTGAGCTTTGCAAAGGCAGCCTCAAGGTCGTTCTATGACCGGCTGCCAGAGGTAACGAGGAGAGACAGCCGTGGCCAAGGGCAAACGGACGTTCCAGCCGAACAACCGTCGGCGGGCCAGGGTTCATGGATTTCGACTGCGTATGCGGACACGCGCGGGCCGCGCTATCGTCACCGGCCGTCGGCGCAAGGGCCGTCGTTCGCTGACTGCCTAACCTGCGGGTCAGGCGGAGTGCTCCCGGCTCGGTACCGGATGACACGGTCTGCAGACTTCAGCCACACCGTCAAACACGGTGTGCGGGCCTCGCAGCCCGATCTTGTGGTGCACGCATGCCGTAGCGCCGACGGTATTGGCCCACAGGTCGGGTTTATTGTCACCAAGTCGGTAGGGGGAGCGGTACACCGTCACCGGCTGGCTCGGCGTCTACGGCATCAGGCGCGCGCGCTGTTGCCCGAACTGGAAGTCGGTGACCGGATCGTGGTTCGTGCCTTGCCGACCAGCGGGCAAACCAGTTCAGCGCGGCTGGGCGATGAGCTGCGCGCCGGGGTGCGGCGGGCCCACGACCTGTTGGAGCATCGCAGGTGACACGCATCGGTGGGATACAAGGCGGAGCACGTGGACTAGCGCGGGGTCCAATCGCGGCGATTCAGGCCTACCGCGGGATGATCTCCCCGTTACGGCCGGCCACCTGTCGGTTCATGCCGACCTGTAGCCAGTACGCGGTGGATGCACTCACCGAGTACGGTCTGCTGCGCGGTAGTTATCTGGCAACAATCCGCCTGGTCAAATGTGGGCCGTGGCACCGCGGAGGATGGGATCCAATACCCGAACGGTGCGACGCCAATGACGGCTCTACACCGCAGCTCAGGAGCATCGATGTTTAACTGGTTCAGCCTCGACTACGTCTACTACCCGGTGTCGGGGATCATGTGGCTCTGGTACAAGCTGTTCGGCTTCCTGCTGGGACCGAGCAACTTCTTCGCCTGGGCGCTGACGGTGATGTTCCTGGTGTTCACCCTGCGGGCCGTGTTGTACCGGCCGTTCGTCAAGCAGATCCGCACCACGCGCAAAATGCAGGAGCTGCAACCCCAGATCAAGGCGTTACAGAAGAAGTACGGCAAGGATCGTCAGCGGATGGCGCTGGAGATCCAGAAGTTGCAGCGGGAGCACGAATTCAACCCGATTCTCGGGTGTCTGCCGATGCTGGCCCAGGTCCCGGTATTCCTCGGGCTCTACCACGTGCTGATGTCGTTCAACCGGACGCAGACCGGGCTGGGTCGGCTGGGCTTGTCGGTGGAAGACAACCGGAGACTTCCCAACTATTTCTTCAGCGCGACGGATGTGGGCCACTTCTTGGACGCCCATCTATTCGGCGCCCCTATCGGTGCGTCGATGACCCAGCAGCACGGCCTGGAGGCCTTCACGGTGTTCAGCCGGCCCGCGGTCGGGGCCGTCGCGATTCCGCTGATGATCCTGGCCGGCATTGCGACCTACTTCAACAGCCGGGCGTCGATCGCACGCCAGAGTCCGGAAGCGGCGGCCAACCCGCAGACCGCCATGATGAACAAACTGGCGCTGTATGTGTTCCCACTTGGCGTTATCGTCGGCGGTCCGTTCCTTCCGATCGCAATCATTATTTATTGGGTCTCCAATAACATTTGGACCTTCGGTCAGCAGCACCTGGTGTTCGGAAAGATCGAGAAAGAAGAAGAGGCCAAGAAGGAGGAGGCGTTGGCCCGCCGGTCGGCCAACGCGCCGGCGCCGGGTGCCAAGCCGATCCATAAGGGCCGTAAGAACACCGGAGTGGACACCCTGGCGCTGGCCGCTGACGGCACCGAGACCACGATGGGTTCGCCAGCAGAAACCACCGAGGCAGAGGCTTCGACGGCCTCCACGCAAGGAATCTCGGGGCCGTCCAAACCCAAGCCCGGCGCCCGTCCCAATGCGCGGCCCAAGAACTCGAACGCTCGATCCAAGAAACGGAAACGTTGACTCCGCAAGGAGTAACAGAGGGAGACATCATGACTGATACCGACATCACCGAGACCGATACCGCCACCACCGAGGAGACCCAAGACATCAGCTCCGCCGACGGGCCGACACGCAAGAGGGTCGACCTGGAGGAGCGACTGGTGGCCGAGGGGGAAATCGCCGGGGACTACCTGGAGGAGTTTCTGGATCTGCTGGACTTCGACGGTGACATCGACCTGGATGTGGAGGGGGACCGGGCGGTTGTCAGCATCGACGGCGGTGACGACTTGAGCAAGCTGGTCGGCCGGCGCGGCGAGGTGTTGGACGCGCTGCAGGAACTGACCCGGCTGGCGGTGCACCAGAAGACCGGAGAACGCAGTCGGCTGATGCTGGACATCGCCAACTGGCGCCGGCGTCGCCGCGACGAATTGAGCGCGCTGGGGGACAAGGTGGCCCGGCGAGTGCTGGAGAACGGCGAGCGCGAGGAATTGGCTCCGATGACCCCGTTCGAGCGCAAGATCGTGCATGACGCGGTTGCCGCCGTCGGCGGGGTGCGTAGCGAGAGCGAGGGCGTGGAGCCGTCGCGCCGCGTCGTTGTATTGAAGGACTGAAATACAGCGATGTAATTCCGACGCGACGGGAGGATGTTTCACGTGAAACACGCCGTCGCCCCGGAGCCACCCGAGGCGGCCGCCCAGGTCTTCGGCAGCGGGATCGAGATCGCCCGGCGATACGCGGACTTATTGGCCGGCCCCGGGGTGGAGCGCGGGCTCATCGGACCTCGAGAAGTGGATCGGCTCTGGGACCGACACATTCTCAACAGCGCAGCGATCGGCGAATTGATCGATCCGGGTGCGCGGGTAATCGACATCGGAAGCGGGGCTGGGCTGCCCGGGTTGCCACTGGCGATCGTCCGTCCGGATCTGACGGTGGTATTGGTCGAACCGATGTTGCGCCGGACCGACTTCCTTGCCGAAGTGGTGGAGTCTCTCGGGCTTACGGTCGCAGTGGTGCGTGGACGGGCCGAAGAAGCAGCGGTGCGAACCGCGCTCGAAGCGGCCGACGTAGTCACCTCGCGGGCGGTTGCCGATCTTGCCAAGTTGACTCGTTGGAGTCTGCCACTGCTTCGTCCAGGCGGACGGATGTTGGCCCTGAAGGGCGAACGGGCCGAGGCCGAGGTGGTCGAGCAAGCCCCGGCGATGCGACGTTTAGGTGCGGAGCACATCGAGGTGGTGAGATGTGGGGAGGGCTATCTTCACCCACCTACCACCGCGGTGTCGGTGGTGCGTGGTGAGCGCAAGAGCGATCGTCGACGGCCGTCCGGATCAACAGAGAGGAAAGGACGATGACCACACCCCCGTTCCAGGAGCCGGGGGAGTCCGGTGAGGTTTCACGCGAGACCGATGTTTCACGTGAAACGTGGCACCCCGACGCCGATACCCCGATCGGGGCAGCGGCCGAGCGCGCGATGCAGGTGCTGCACACGGCGGCCGGCCAACTTCCCCGCCCGCCGCACCGCCGCGTCTTCACCGTAGCCAACCAGAAGGGCGGAGTCGGCAAGACGACCACCGCGGTGAACCTTGCGGCCGCGCTCGCGATCCAGGGGATCAAGACCTTGGTCATCGACCTCGACCCACAGGGCAATGCCAGCACCGCGCTAGGGATCGCTG
Organism: uncultured Mycobacterium sp.; assembly: GCA_964413455.1. GTDB lineage: Bacteria > Actinomycetota > Actinomycetes > Mycobacteriales > Mycobacteriaceae > Mycobacterium. Next base: position 6,658 of record CAYPTG010000098.1, read on the forward strand.
ATCGGCATTCCGGAACGCCTTCCTCCTACGAGGTGCTACTGGGCGAGATCCCGGTCCAGGAAGCGGTCCGGCAGAGCCCGCACAGCGAGCGGCTGTTCTGTGTGCCGGCGACCATCGATCTGGCTGGCGCGGAAATCGAACTCGTCAGCATGGTGGCGCGGGAAAACCGGTTACGGAATGCACTGGCGGATCTGGAGCAGATGGACTTCGACTACGTGTTCATCGATTGCCCGCCCTCGCTGGGCCTGTTGACCATCAATGCATTGGTCGCCGCACCCGAGGTGCTGATCCCGATCCAATGCGAGTACTACGCGTTGGAGGGGGTGTCCCAACTGATGAAGAACATCGAGATGGTGAAGGCGCACCTGAACCCCGACCTGGAAGTTTCGACCGTCGTTCTCACCATGTACGACGGTCGGACCAAGCTGGCCGATCAGGTGTCCATCGAAGTGCGACGGTTCTTCGGCGACAAGGTGCTCAACACCGTTATTCCGCGCAGCGTTAAGGTGTCGGAAGCACCCGGCTACAGCATGACGATCATCGACTATGACCCCGGTTCGCGGGGCGCCATGAGCTATCTCGACGCGAGCCGAGAACTCGCACACCGACCAATTTCCGATTGACTGGAGGACGATCATGACGCAGCCGGTACGGCGTAAAGGCGGACTGGGGCGCGGCCTGGCGTCGCTGATTCCCACCGGTCCGGCCGAGGGCGGTGGCCGCGGACCTGGCCTCGGCGAGGCCGCCGCCAACGTGGTGATCGGTGGTTCGGCTCCGGAGCCCGAAAGCATCGGCGCCGTCTACCGGGAGATTGCACCATCGGAGATCGAGCCCAACCCCCGCCAGCCACGGCAGGTGTTCGACGAAGAGGCGCTCGCCGAACTGGTGCATTCGATCCGTGAGTTCGGTCTGATGCAGCCGATCGTTGTCCGCGATATGGGGCCCGGCTCCGGTTCGGCGAAGCGCTATCAGTTGGTAATGGGGGAGCGGCGCTGGCGGGCCTCCCAGCAAGCCGGGCTGACGGCCATCCCGGCCATCGTCCGGGAGACCACCGACAACGACCTGCTCCGCGATGCGTTGCTGGAGAATATTCACCGAGCCCAACTGAATCCCTTGGAAGAGGCACACGCTTACCAGCAGCTGCTGGATGAGTTCGGCGTCACCCACGAGGAACTGGCGTCTCGCATCGGCCGGTCTCGCCCGATGATTACCAACATGATCCGGCTGTTGCGACTGCCGATCCCGGTTCAGCGGCGGGTGGCGGCCGGTGTGCTTTCGGCCGGGCATGCGCGTGCCCTGTTGGCGCTGGAGGCTCCTGAAGCCCAAGAAGAGTTGGCGGCGCGCATCGTGGCCGAGGGGATGTCGGTTCGGGCGACCGAGGAGGCGGTGACACTCACCAACCGGTCAGGGAGCAAGCCGTCGGGGCCGGCGCGCCGCAAGCCGATCCAGATGCCCAAGCTGCAGGATGTCGCGGAAC
>CAYPTG010000099.1:0-8030 GCA_964413455.1 uncultured Mycobacterium sp.
CTGCCGTCGATGGCGACGATGGCGTCCGGCTCGATGTGCGCGATCCCACTGGTCTGCAGGTGCACGTTCGGCTGGGTGAACGCCCGGTAGTAACTGTTGGAGAAGGTCGGCCGTTTACAGCCGAAGTCGTAGTCCGGGGTCAGTTTGGCGCGCAACTCCGGATCGCGGATCACCGCGAACCGGTACATCTTCGACACGTCGGCCGCGCCGATGGCCAGCCGGCGGAACACCGTCGTGCGGAAATGCAGCACCACGTAGTTGAAGAATCCGTAGATGACGTCGGTGATCGCCCGAATGGTGCGCTGGGACAGCGGAACTCGGCCGAAGAGTCGTCGCATCAGCTCGGGGTAGCTGAAATCGACCTTGGGTACCACGTAGATCGGGGTGCGTTGGTACACCGTCAGATCCCCGGCTTGTTTGGCCAACTCCGGGATGAGCTGCACCGCGGTGGCGCCGGTCCCGATCACCCCGATCCGCCGCCCGCCGGGGCGGTAGTCGTCGTCCCACTCGGTGGTGTGGATGACCTTGCCCTCGAAACCGTGGATGCCGGGAATGTCCGGGGTGTGCGGCTGGGACAGGAACCCGGTGGCGGTGATCAGGAACCGGGTGCTCAGCGTCGCGCCGTCGGCCAGTGCCACCCGCCACAGCCGGGCTTCCTCGTCCCAGCGGGCGCCCTCGACGGTGGTGTTGAACCGGATGTGCCGGCGCACGTCGTATTTGTCGGCGACGTGGTCGGCGTATTGCTTGATCTCCGGGCCGGTGGAGTACAGCCGGCTCCAGTTCGGATTCGGCTCGAAGAAGTACGAATAGGTGGTGGTCGGGACGTCGCAGGCCAGCCCGGGGTAGTGGTTGACGTACCAGGTGCCGCCCAGATCGTCGTACCGGTCGAGGAGCACGAAGTTCTCGAACCCGAGGCGCTTGAGTTCCACGGCCGTGCCGATACCCCCGAAGCCGGCCCCGACGACGATCACGTCGTAGTGCTGCTCGGTCATGGGTTCGACGCTACTCCGGGTGGTTGAACCCGCCGATAGCCAGCGCGGCGTCGACGGCTACCGCCGGGACATTGGTGACTTTCGACCTCAAATCGTGGCGGGCTCCGCTGATCTCCACGATCTCGGTAGGCGCGCCGATCAGCGCGACGGCGGTGCGCAGCTCGGCGATGCTGCCGAACGGGTCGGAGCTGCCGTGGGTGAAGACCGTCGGCATGGTGATCGCGCCGAAATGCTCGGTGCGCAGCCGCTCCGGCTTGCCCGGCGGGTGCAGCGGATAGGAGAACAGGGTCAACCCGTCGACGATGCCGGGCTGCGCGGCGGCCACCATCGAGGTCAGCCGCCCACCGTAGGAGTGCCCGCCGGCGATCACCGCCGAGCCGGCCCCGGCGATCCCGGCCAGCAATGCACGGGCGGTGCTAATCGCCTCGACGATGCCGGCCTGATCGGCGGCGGCCGATCCCGACGGCGGGCCGGTGGGACGGCGACGGCGGTAGGGCAGGTTGTAGCGCAGCGCCAGCCAGCCCCGGCGGGCCCACTCGTCGCAGAGCGCGATCAGCAGCGGGGACTCCCGGCTGCCGCCGGCACCGTGGGTGAGCAGCACCACGCCGGCGGGTGCGCCGTCGGGCCGGTGGGCCACCCCGGCGATCGCCTCCAGGTCGGCGTGCGGTGTCATACCCGAAGTCATACCCCGAGCCGGAAGAGCGCAGACACCGGCCCGTGCCCGGCGCCCAGCGGGTAGGCCGCCCGCAGGCATTCGGTGACCCAGGCCTTGCCGAACGCCACCGCGTCGGGCATCGGGTAACCGTTGGCCAGAGCGGCGGCGGTGGCCGCGGCCAGGGTGTCGCCGGCGCCGTGGTCGTGTGGGGTGTCCACCCGCGGGGCGGGCAACTCCAGGAAGTCGGTGCCGTTGTAGAGCAGGTCGGTGCTGTGTGCGGCCGAACGCAGATGCCCGCCCTTGACCAGCACCCACTGCGGCCCGAAGTCGTGCAGCGCCCGGGCGGCCTCGCGGGCGGTGGCCTCATCGACCACGTCGACACCGACCAGCAGCCGCACCTCGTCCAGGTTCGGGGTGATCAGGCTGGCCAGCGGGAATAGCACGGTGCGCAGGGTGTCCAGGGCCGACGGGTGCAGCAGTGGGTCGCCGTGCATGGAGGCACAGACCGGGTCGACGACGAACGGGGTGACCCCGGCCAAACCCTGTGCGCGCCAGCTGTCGGCGACGGTCTCGATGATCTCCGAAGACGCCAGCATCCCGGTCTTAGCGGCCTGCACGCCGATGTCACCGGCGACCGCCTCGATCTGGCCGGCGATCACGTTCAGCGGGATCTCGTGAAAGCCGTTGACCCCCAACGAATTCTGGATAGTCACCGCGGTCACCGCGACCAGCCCGTGCACGCCGAGCAGTGCGAAGGTGCGCATATCGGCCTGCAGCCCGGCGCCGCCGCCGGAGTCCGAGCCGGCGATGGTCAGCACCCGCACCGGGGTGCTCCCGGGCGGTGTCAAAGGCAGAAAGGTGTCCACGGCTCGCTCCCTACGCCGGCGTTACCCGGTCAGGTCGGACACGCTAGCAGCGAGGTCGACGAACACCGGTGCGTGGTCGCTGGGCGCTCCGATCCGGTTCTTGCCGGTCTTGCGTTCGTCGCGGGCGATCTCGGCATGCACCACCCGGCGGGCCAATGCCGGTGAGGCCAGGATGAAGTCGATCCGCATGCCCTCGCGCCGCGGGAACCGCAACTGGGTGTAGTCCCAGTAGGTGTAGGTACCCGGCCCCGGGGTGAACGGCCGCACCACATCGGCGTAGGAGTCCTCGATGGCGGCGAACGCCTGGCGCTCCGGCTCGGTGACGTGGGTGCTGCCGCGGAACACCGTGGTGTCCCACACGTCCTCGTCGCGCGGGGCGATGTTCCAGTCGCCGCTCAGCGCGATCTGCGCCTGGGGATCGTCGGCGAGCCAACCGTGGGCGGTATCCCGCAGTGCGGCAAGCCAATCCAGCTTGTAGCGGTAGTGCGGATCGGTGACGGTGCGGCCGTTGGGCACATACAGGCTCCACACCCGCACCCCGGCGCAGGTCGCACCGAGTGCCCGCGCTTCGGCCGCCGGGCCGTGCTTTCCGCCGTCCCAGGCCGGCTGGCCGGGGAAGCCGACCGTCACGTCGTCGAATCCGACCCGGGAGGCAATGGCCACCCCGTTCCATTGATCGTGCCCGCAGTGCACCACCTCGTAGCCGGCAGCCAGGAACGGCAGCACCGGGAACTGGTCGTCGGCGCACTTGGTCTCTTGCATCGCCAGCACGTCGATCTCGGTGCGCTGCATCCAGTCGACCGCCCGATCCACCCGGGCGCGAATCGAATTCACGTTCCAGGTGCCGACCCGCAGCCGTCCGACGGACATACCCAACGACAAACCGGTCGCGGCCTAGTGGCCGAACGGGTCGGGCACCTCGCCCGGTGTCCACCTCAGCCCGGGAACACCCCAGCCGTGCGACTTGGCCGCCCGCCGGGCCGAGCGGGCATGCCGGCCGATCAACGTGTCGACGTAGAGGAACCCGTCGAGGTGCCCGGTCTCGTGCTGCAGCATCCGGGCGAACAGGTCGGTGCCCTCCAGGGTCACCGGGTTGCCGTCGGCGTCCAGGCCGGTGACCCGGGCCCAGGTCGCCCGTCCGCACGGGAACGATTCGCCGGGCACCGACAGGCAGCCCTCGTCGTCGGTCTCCGGGTCGGGCATCGTCTCGGGAATCTCGGAGGTCTCCAGCACAGGGTTGATCACCACGCCGCGGCGGTAGCTGGCACCGCCGCGCACGTCGGCGCAGTCATAGACGAACAGCCGCAAGCCGACCCCGATCTGGTTGGCGGCCAGCCCGACTCCGTGGGCGGCGTCCATCGTGTCGTACATGTCGGTGATGAGCTGCCCCAGATCCTCGGGCAGCGATCCGTCCGGGCCGACCGGCACCGGTGCGGTGGGGTTATGCAGAACGGGATCGCCGAGGATCACGATGGGTCGGATCGCCATGATCGGCAAGCTTAAGTGAGCCGACGCGCGGGTTGCGATGCCGTCCCAATCAACCCGGACATGATTGAATAACGCACGAATAACACCAATGTCATTACCACTCGTTGGAAAGGCCGATGGATCGAATGGACGGCGCCACGGCACGGGTCGAGCAGGCAATCGACAACGCTGAACTTCCCGACGGGTTAAGTCGCCGGGAGTACGACATCCTGGCCTTCGAACGACAGTGGTGGAAATACGCCGGCGCCAAGGAAGAGGCCATCAAGGAACTCTTCTCGATGTCGGCCACCCGCTATTACCAAGTGCTCAACGCGTTGGTGGACCGGCCCGAGGCGCTGGCCGCCGACCCGATGCTGGTGAAGCGGCTGCGCCGACTGCGGGCCAGCCGGCAGAAGGCCCGTGCGGCCCGCCGGCTGGGCTTCGAGGTCCCCTGACCGTGCCGGCACGGCCGGGCTCGACCCGGCCACCGTTACAGTGAAGCCGATGAACGACCGCGTTCCCGATTCGTCCGGGCTGCCCCTGCGCGCCATGGTGATGGTGTTGCTGTTCCTCGGGGTGATCTTCCTGCTGGTCGGATTGCAGGCGATGAAATCCGGCGGCGATGGTGGCGAGGACACCTCGGCGCGGACGCTGGCCACCACCACGACGAGCCACACTCCGCCGCCGGCGCCGAAAGCCGACGTCCGGGTCTTCAGTGTCGCCGACGATCCAGATGCCGCCACCCGGATCTCCGACCGGCTCCGCGAGGCGGGTTGGAACGTCACCGAATCGGCGACGATTGCCGCCGAAGAGGTTCCGGCCACCACGGTGTACTTCGGTCCCGCCGAGGGAGAGCAGGCCGCCGCCGACGCCGTCGGGCAGGTGCTGGAGGCGCCGGTAGCGCCCCGCATCCCGGAGATCGCCGAGCAGCCGCCGGGCGTCATCGTGTTGGTGACCGAGTAAACCAATCATGTTGGCGTAGCCACAGGATAGGCTCACCCCATGGTGACGTCAGCTCTTGTGCGCCGGTCCGCAGCCCTTCTTTTCGCGGTTCCCGTTGTGCTGTCCAGCGGTTGTTCGCCGCAGGAACCCATCTCCACCCAGCCGGGCACTATCCCGTCGGTGTGGACCGGGTCGCCGCCGCCGGCCTCGTGGGCCGACCCGCACGGCGGAACCCCGCACGCCGGTGGCCACCCGCCGACCGCGCCAGGACCGGTGCTGCCGGTCGACACGTTGTCCGCGGTGATCAAAGCGCCGGACGGCTCCCAGGTGGCCGCGGCGACCATCGAGTTCCAAGACAACGACGCCTTCGCCACCGTCACCGTGCAGACCACCACCCCGGGCAAGCTGACCCCCGGCTGGCACGGCCTGCACATCCACGCCGTCGGCAAATGCGAAGCCAACTCGGTGGCCCCGGGTGGCGGCGCGCCCGGTGACTTCCTTTCTGCCGGAGGGCATTTCCAAGGCGGTGGACAAGGTGGGCACCCCAACCACGGCGGAGACCTGACCTCGCTGCAGGTACGCGGCGACGGGACCGCGCTGCTGGTCACCACGACCAACGCCTTCGACAAAGACGATCTGCTGAGCGGGGACGGCACGGCGATCGTCATCCACGCCAATCCCGACAATTTCTCCAATATCCCGGCTGACCGTTATCGGCAGGCCAACGGCGCCCCGCCGCCGGACGAGACAACGCTGGCCACCGGTGACGGCGGCAAGCGGGTTGCCTGCGGTGTCATCGGCGCCGGCTGAGCCGCGCCCCGGGCGGTCCGGTGCCCCGCGCATCGACTTCGCCGGGTCGCCGCGGCCGACGTTGGGGGTGGAGTGGGAATTCGCGCTGGTCGACGTGGCCACCGGTGACCTGAGCAACGAGGCCGCCTCGGTGATCGCCGAGATCGAAAACCCGCGTGTGCACAAGGAATTGCTGCGCAACACCGTCGAGCTGGTCACCGGGATCTGCGACACCGTGCCGGAGGCGATGGAGGATCTGCATTCCACACTGGTCTCGGCCAACGCGGTGGTCCGCGACCGCGGCATGCAGCTGTTCTGCGCGGGCACCCATCCCTTCGCGGCGTGGGCCAACCAGAAGCTCACCGACGCGCCGCGGTACGCCGAGCTGATCAAACGCACCCAGTGGTGGGGCCGGCAGATGCTGATCTGGGGGGTACACGTACACGTCGGGGTGTCCTCGGCGCACAAGGTGATGCCGATCATCTCCTCGCTGCTCAACCAATATCCGCACCTGCTGGCGCTGTCCGCGTCCTCGCCGTTCTGGGCCGGAGAGGACACCGGCTACGCCAGCAACCGGGCGATGATGTTCCAGCAGTTGCCGACCGCGGGGCTGCCGTTCCAGTTCGAGACCTGGCGGCAGTTCGAGCGATTCGTGCACGACCAAAAGACCACCGGAATCATCGATCACATCAACGAAGTCCGTTGGGATATCAGGCCTTCGCCGCATCTGGGGACCGTCGAGGTCCGGATCTGCGACGGGGTGTCGAATCTGCGGGAGCTTTCGGCAATCGTGGCGTTGACGCACTGCCTCATCGTGGACCTGGACCGTCGGCTGGAGGCCGGTGAGCAGCTGCCGGTGATGCCGCCCTGGCATGTGCAGGAGAACAAGTGGCGGGCCGCCCGCTACGGGCTGAACGCCATCGTCATCCTGGACGCCGACAGCAATGAACGCCTGGTCACCGAGGACCTCGACGCCGGTGGCCGAATCACTTGACTGCGCAGACGAATTGGCCGCGGTCGCCGATATTCCCCGCCGGGGCCCGTCCTACCGGCGTCAGCTCCAGGTGGCCGAAGAAAACGACGGGGATCTGCGCGCGGTGGTCGACATGATCGTCGGCGAACTCGACGTCTGACCCGCGACAAGGAGAACCAATGGCGCGTTCGGCCCGGATCGCGGCGGTGTTGCTGACTACGGCGCTGGTGTGCGCGCCCGGCTGCAGCCGGGCGATCGGCGGGGTTCCGGTGGCCACGCCGGGCCAAGCCGGGAAGGCCGGGCTGCTGGGCATGACCTGCCGGGACTACGTCGCGCTGCCGCGGCCGGATCGTCGCGACGTGATTGTGGCCATCGGGGAGGACGGCAACAAGCTGGTGGCCGGCAACCCGGACCTGTGGGTGGGGGTGGCGGCGGCGTTGTGCAACTTCGTCGATCCCGGCGTACCGGTGAAGGACGTCATCACCGGTGGCCTCCGGTGAGCGTGATGCTGAAGCGGGCCTACGAGGCGCCGGCCGATACCGACGGGGAACGGATTCTGGTGGACCGGCTGTGGCCGCGCGGGGTGGCCAAAGCCAAAGCCCGGATCGATCTGTGGCTCAAAGACGTCGCGCCGTCCACCGAGCTGCGCCAGTGGTTCGGTCACGACCCGGCGAAATGGCCGGAGTTCCAGCAGCGCTACCGCGCCGAGCTGGACGGCAACCCGGCGCTGGCCGAGCTGGAAGACCTTGCCCGACAACGGGATATCACCCTGGTGTACGGCGCCCGGGACCGGCTGCATAACGAGGCCGTGGTGCTGCAGGAGATTCTGGCCGCCGGGTGACGATGCGGCGCAGCGCAGTGAGCCGCTGAGGAGGCCGGCGATTAGGCCCGCCGGGTGACGATGCGGCGGACTAGCGTTCGGCGGCGTAGTTGCGCAACGACTCGATCTGCGCCGCGTCCAGCGACGGGCGCACCGTCTCGCGGGCCTTGGCCAGATCCTCGGCGTTGACGTCGGCGGCGTCGATCGATCGGCGCATCGCCGTCAGTGCCGCCTCCCGCAGCAGCGCCACGCAGTCGGCGGCGCTGTAGCCGTCGAGTTCGGCGGCCAGCTCCTTGAGGTCGACGCCCTTTCCCAGCGGCACCGACTTGGACGCGGTCTTGAGGATCTCGTAGCGCGCGTCGGCATCCGGCGGCTCGACGAACACCAGCCGCTCCAGCCGGCCGGGCCGCAGCAGCGCCGGGTCGATCAGCTCAGGGCGGTTGGTGGCGCCCAGCACCACCACATCGCGCAGCGGCTCGATGCCGTCCAGTTCGGTGAGCAGCGCGGCCACCACCCGGTCGGTTAC
>CAYPTG010000100.1:0-8010 GCA_964413455.1 uncultured Mycobacterium sp.
CCGCGGCCCGCTATCTGGTCGTCACCGAAGGTGCGCTGGCCGGCACCCGCATCAACCTCGGATCCCAACCGGTGCTGATCGGGCGGGCCGATGACTCCACCCTGGTGCTCACCGACGACTACGCATCGACCCGGCACGCACGGCTGTCCCCGCGCGGCTCGGACTGGTTCGTCGAAGACCTCGGCTCCACCAACGGCACCTACCTGGACCGCGCCAAAGTAACCACCGCGGTGCGGGTTCCGATCGGCATGCCGGTGCACGTCGGCAAGACGGTGATCGAGCTGCGCCCGTGACCCTTGCCCTCCGTTACGCCGCCCGCAGCGACCGCGGGCTGGTGCGCGCCAACAACGAGGACTCGGTGTACGCCGGGGCCCGGCTACTGGCACTGGCCGACGGCATGGGCGGGCATGCCGCCGGTGAAGTGGCCTCCCAACTGATGATCGCCGCACTGGCACACCTGGACTACGACGAGCCCGGCGGGGATCTGCTCGGCAAGCTGGAACGCGCTGTCCACGAAGGTAATTCAGCGATCGCCGAGCAGGTGGAGCTCAACCCGGAGCTGGACGGGATGGGGACCACGCTGACAGCGATCCTGTTCGCCGGTGACCGGCTCGGGCTCATCCACATCGGCGACTCCCGCGGCTATCTGCTGCGCGACGGCGAGCTGACCCAGATCACCAAGGACGACACCTTCGTACAGACCCTGGTCGACGAGGGCCGGATCACCGCCGAGGAAGCGCACAGCCACCCGCAGCGCTCGCTGATCATGCGGGCATTGACCGGTCAGGAGGTGGAGCCGACGCTGATCATGCGGGAGGCCCGCGAGGGCGACCGCTATCTGCTGTGCTCCGACGGGCTGTCCGACCCGGTCAGCCACGAGACGATCCTTGAGGCGATGAAGATCCCCGACGTCGCCGACAGCGCCGACCGGCTGATTGAGCTGGCCTTGCGCGGCGGCGGCCCGGACAACGTCACCGTGGTGGTCGCCGATGTCATCGACCACGACTACGGCGGGCAGACCCATCCGATCATCGCTGGCGCGGTCTCCGGCGACGACGATCACCGACTGGCTCCGCCGAATACCGCCGCCGGTCGCGCCGCCGCTATTAGTCCGCCTAAGGCTGCGGCTAAACCTGTTGTGCCACAACCTGACCCGCCGCCGGCACCGCGCTCACACCGGCGCAGCCTCATCGCCGCAGCGTTGGTGACACTGTTGACGCTGGCCGGTGCGGGCATCGGCTACCGGATCATCCGCAGCTACTACTACGTCGGTGCCAAGGACGGCAACGTCGCCATCATGCGCGGCGTACAGGGCTCATTCCTGGGTGTCCGGCTACAGGAGCCCTACCTGCTGGGCTGCCTCAACGACCGCGGTGAGCTCTCCCAAATCAGCTACGGGCAGTCACATTCCGGGTTGGGCTGCGAACTGATGCGGCTGCAGGATCTGCGCCCGTCCGAGCGCGCCCAAGTCTCCGCCGGGCTGCCCGCAGGCAGCCTGGACGACGCAATCGGCCAGTTGCGTGAGCTGGCCCGCAACTCACTGCTGCCGCTGTGCGCGGCGCCGGCTAGCCCCAGCCCGGCCCCCTCGGCGGCGCCGAGCTCCGGGGCACCAGCAGCTCCCTCGGCCCCGTCAGCCCCACCGCAGAAGCCGGGCACCGATTGCCGGGCCGCAGCATGAGCGCCCGCGCCAAGCCGGCGGGTGACAGCAGCGGAGTCACCACCGTGCCGCAGTCACCGGTGCGCATCACCCCACCGTTGCCGACCCGACGCAACGCCGAGCTGGGACTGCTCTGCTTTGCCACCCTGATCACCGCCATCGCCCTGCTGATCGTCGAGGCGAATCAGGAGCAGGGCCTGAGCTGGGATCTGCTTACCTACACGGTGGCGTTCCTGGTGCTGTTCCTGTGTGCGCACCTGGCGATCCGTCGTTACGCACCGTTCGCCGATCCGCTGCTGCTGCCGGTGGTGGCCCTGCTCAACGGCCTGGGGCTGGTGCTGATCCACCGATTGGACCTGGTTCCCGGGATCTCCGCGGACGACCCGAGTGCTGAGCAGCAGATGCTGTGGACACTGGTCGGTGTGGTCGGCTTCGCGTTACTGCTGGTCTTCCTTCCCGATCATCGCCTGTTAGCCCGCTATGACTACATCTGCGGGACGGCCGGCCTGGTACTGCTGGCGATTCCGGCTCTGCTGCCGACCCGGCTCTCGGAGACCAACGGCGCCAAGATCTGGATTCGCTTGCCGGGCTTCAGCATTCAGCCGGCCGAGTTCTCCAAGATTCTGCTGCTGGTGTTCTTCGCCGGGGTGCTGGTCGCTAAGCGCAGCCTGTTCACCAGCGCCGGCAAGCACTTCCTCGGCATGGACCTGCCTCGACCGCGTGACCTCGCGCCGTTGTTGGCGGCCTGGATGATCTCGGTCGGCGTCATGGTCTTCGAGAAAGATCTGGGCACCTCGCTGCTGCTCTATGCCTCATTCCTGGTGATGCTCTACATCGCCACCGAACGGTTCAGTTGGGTGGTGATCGGACTGAGCTTGTTCGCCGGCGGCAGCGTGGTCGCCTATCACCTGTTCGGGCACGTCCGGGCGCGCGTGCAGACCTGGCTGGACCCGTTCGGCGACCCCGAGGGCGCCGGGTACCAGATGGTGCAGTCCAAGTTCAGCTTCGCCACCGGCGGGATCTTCGGCACCGGTCTGGGCAACGGGCAGCCCGGCACGGTGCCCGCCGCGTCCACCGACTTCATCACCGCCGTCGTCGGCGAGGAACTCGGGCTGGTCGGCCTGACCATCGTGCTGCTGCTCTACACCATCGTCATCATGCGGGGCTTGCGTACCGCGGTCGCGGTGCGCGACAGCTTCGGCAAGCTACTGGCTGCCGGGCTCGCATCGACGCTGGCGATTCAGCTGTTCATCGTCGTCGGCGGCGTCACCGGCCTGATCCCGCTGACCGGGCTGACAACCCCGTGGATGTCCTACGGCGGTTCCTCGCTGGTGGCCAACTACCTGCTGTTGGCCATCCTGGTGCGGATATCCGATGCCGCCCGCCGGCCCCTGCGCACCGGCCAGCACACGCCGATCGCGGCGGCTCACACCGAGGTGTTGGGCCGGTCATGAACACCTCCATGCGACGGATCGCGATGATGGTCATGGGACTGGTCGTCATGCTGCTGTTCAACGCCACCGTCACCCAGGTGTTCCGCGCTGACGCACTGCGCAGCGATCCCCGCAATCAGCGGGTGCTGCTCGACGAGTATTCGCGGCAGCGCGGCCAGATCGCCGCCAGCGGGCAGCTGCTGGCCTACTCGGAGTCCACCAACGGCCATTACCGGTTCCTGCGGGTCTACCCCGAACCGGACGTCTACGCACCCGTCACCGGCTTCTACTCGCTGCGGTTCTCCAGCTCCGGGCTGGAGCGGGCCGAGGATCCGGTGCTCAACGGCTCCGATGAGCGGTTGTTCGGCCGACGGCTGGCCGACTTCTTCACCGGTCGCAACCCGCGCGGCGGCAACGTCGTCACCACCCTGGTTCCGCGGGTGCAGCAGGCCGCCTGGGACGCCATGCAGAACGGCTGCAACGGCCCGTGCAAGGGTTCGGTGGTGGCGTTGGAGCCCTCGACCGGGAAGATCCTGGCCATGGTGTCCGCACCGTCGTATAACCCCAACCTGCTATCCACCCACGACACCGAGGCTCAGGGGCACAGCTGGGAGCAACTGCGCGACGACCCGAACTCACCGATGACCAATCGGGCCATCTCCGAGCGGTACCCGCCGGGATCGACGTTCAAGGTGATCACCACCGCCGCGGCCTTGCAGGCCGGCATCAGCGAAAACGAGCAGCTGACCGCCGCGCCGCGGATTCCGCTGCCCAACAGCACCGCCACCTTGGAGAACTACGGCGGCACTCCGTGCGGGAATGCGCCTAAGGCTCCGCTGCGCGAGGCGTTCGAGCGATCCTGCAACACCGCCTTCGTCGAGCTCGGGATGCGGCTGGGCGGCAACGCGCTGCGCGACACCGCCGACGCTTTCGGCTTCGACAGCCCGCCCGATCCGATCCCGCTGCAGGTCGCCGAGTCGACGATGGGGCCGATGAGCGACATCGGTGCGGTCGGCATGTCCAGCATGGGGCAAAAGGACGTCGCGGTGACGCCGTTGCAGAACGCGATGGTGGCGGCCACGGTCGCCAACGACGGTGTGTTGATGCGGCCCTACCTGGTGGACCGGTTAGAGGGGCCCGATCTGGCCGACATCAGCAACACCGCGCCGGTCGAACAGCGCCGCGCCCTTCCGGCCGAGGTCGCGGCTAAGCTAACAGATTTGATGATCGGCGCCGAAAAATTCACCCAGCAGGACGGGGCGATCCCCGGCGTGCAGATCGCCTCCAAGACCGGCACCGCCGAGCACGGGACCGATCCGCGCAACACCCCGCCGCACGCCTGGTACATCGCGTTCGCGCCGGCCCAGGCCCCGAAAGTGGCGATCGCCGTGCTGGTGGAAAACGGCGGGGATCGGCTGGCCGCCACCGGTGGGGCGCTGGCCGCCCCGATCGGACGGGCCACCATCGCCGCGGCATTGCAGGGGGCGCCATGAGCCCGCGCAGCCAAGCGAAGCGAGGCGAGCCATGAGTCCCCGCGTGGGTGTGACGCTGTCCGGGCGCTACCGGCTGCAGCGGCTGATCGCCACCGGTGGCATGGGCCAGGTGTGGGAGGCCGTCGACAGCCGGCTGGGCCGTCGGGTGGCGATCAAGGTCCTCAAGCAGGAATTCTCCTCGGACCCCGAGTTCCTGGAGCGGTTCCGCGCCGAGGCCCGCACCGTTGCCATGCTCAACCATCCGGGAATCGCCGCGGTGCACGACTACGGCGAGACCGACCTGGACGGAGAAGGCCGCACCGCGTATCTGGTGATGGAGCTGATCAACGGCGAGCCGCTGAACTCGGTGATCAAACGCACGGGGAGGCTCTCGCTGCGGCACTCCCTGGACATGCTGGAGCAGACCGGCCGGGCCCTGCAGGTGGCGCACGCCGCCGGGCTGGTGCACCGCGACGTCAAACCGGGCAACATCCTGATCACCCCGACCGGCCAGGTGAAGCTCACCGACTTCGGCATCGCCAAAGCGGTCGACGCTGCGCCGGTGACCCAGACCGGGATGGTGATGGGCACCGCCCAGTACATCGCCCCGGAGCAGGCCCTCGGCGAGGACGCCACCGCCGCCAGTGACGTCTATTCGCTGGGAGTCGTTGGCTACGAAGCGGTTTCCGGCAAGCGGCCGTTTACCGGCGACGGTGCGCTGACCGTGGCGATGAAGCACATCAAGGAGACCCCTGCCCCGCTGCCGGCCGATCTGCCGCCCAATGTGCGTGAGCTCATCGAGATCACCCTGGTAAAGAACCCGGGTATGCGTTACAGCACCGGCGGGCAGTTCGCCGACGCGGTGGCCGCGGTGCGTTCCGGGCGGCGCCCGCCGAGACCCAACGCCGCACCGACCATCAAAGCCACGCCGGCGGCGATCCCGGGCGCCGGCGCCAAACGCGCACCCGCCGAGGTTCGGCCCGCCCCGGCGGCACGACCGCGCCCGGCCACCGCCAGCCACCGTCCCGCACCGCCGGCCCGGCGGCCGTTCAGCTCCGGCCAGCGTGCACTGCTGTGGGCTGCCGGGGTGCTGGGCGCGCTGGCCATCATCAGCGCCATACTGATAGTGCTCGCCGACCGCGAGCGCCGATCCACCACCCCGATCGAGCAAACCGTCACCGACACCGTCGTCCCCGGTACTCCTGCCGCCGCTGCGCCGACGGGGTGGATTGATCGGGTCACACCCAAGGCCGAAACACCGCGATGACCACACCACAACAGCTGTCCGACCGCTACCAGCTGGGCGAAACGCTCGGCTTCGGCGGCATGTCCGAGGTCCATCTGGCCCGCGACACCCGGCTGCACCGCGATGTGGCGGTCAAGGTGCTGCGGGCAGACCTGGCCCGTGACCCGAGCTTCTATCTGCGGTTCAGACGGGAGGCGCAGAACGCCGCGGCGCTGAATCACCCGGCGATCGTTGCTGTTTACGACACCGGCGAGGCAGACACTCCGAACGGCCCACTGCCCTACATCGTGATGGAGTACGTCGACGGCGACACCCTGCGCGACATCGTCCACGCCGAAGGCCCGATGGCGCCCCGGCGAGCCCTGGAGGTCATCGCCGATGCATGTCAGGCGCTGAACTTCAGCCACCAGCACGGCATCATCCACCGCGACGTCAAGCCGGCCAACATCATGATCTCCAAGAACCGCGCGGTGAAGGTGATGGACTTCGGCATCGCCCGGGCACTGGCCGACACCGGTAACAGCGTCACCCAGACCGCAGCGGTGATCGGCACCGCGCAGTACCTTTCCCCCGAGCAGGCCAGGGGTGAGACCGTCGACGCCCGCTCCGATGTGTACTCGTTGGGCTGCGTTCTGTACGAAATGCTCACCGGGCAACCACCTTTCATCGGCGACACCCCGGTGGCGGTGGCCTACCAGCACGTCAGGGAAGACCCGGTGCCGCCGTCGCAGAAGCGGGCCGGCATCTCCCCCGAACTGGACGCGGTGGTGCTCAAGGCGCTGACCAAGAACCCCGATAACCGCTACCAGAGCGCGGCCGAGATGCGCGCCGATCTGGTCCGGGTGCACAGCGGCGAGAAGCCGGAGGCACCCAAGGTGCTGACCCCCGACGAGCGCACCCAAATGATGGCCGCATCGCGACCGGGGGTGCGGCCGGACGGCGCGGCCGCACCGGCCAACTACGGCTACGACACCCCGCACCGCTCCGTCCGGCGCTGGCTGGTCCCGCTGGCCATCCTGTCCATCCTGAGCGTGGTGGTGGCGGTGGCGATCAACCTCGCCGGCGGTAAACCGCGGTTGGTCCAGGTGCCCGACGTACGTGGCCAGGTGTCCGCCGACGCGATCGCCTCGCTACAGAACAAGGGCTTCAAGATCCGGACGCAGCAGAAGGCGGACAACACCGTCGCGCCGGATCACGTCATCAGCACCGAACCGGCCGGTGACGCGTCGGCCAACGCCGGTGACGAAGTCCAGATCAACGTCTCCACCGGACCCGAACAGCACGAGGTGCCCGACGTCACCGGCCTGACCTACGCCGACGCGGTGAAGAAGCTCACCGCCGCCGGCTTCGGCAAGTTCAAACAAGTGGAAGCCGCCTCCACCGGCGCCCAGCGCGACAAGGTGCTCAACACCACCCCGCCCGCCAACCAGCCCGCGACGATCACCAGCGAGATAACGCTGGTGATCGGCACCGGGCCGGTGACCCGGACGATCCCGGACGTGACGGGTCAGACGTCGGAAGTGGCCACCAAGAACCTCAACACGCTCGGCTTCCAGACCATCCTGACCGCGCCGGTGGACAGCCCCGAACCGTCGGGGCAGGTGCTTTCCACCGACCCGACCTCCGGCACCGACGCGGCGTTGGAGACAGCGATCACCCTGAAGGTGTCCAAGGGCAACCAATTCATCATGCCCAACCTCACCGGCCAGTTCTGGGTGGATGCCGAGCCCAACCTGCGCGGGCTGGGCTGGACCGGGGCGCTGGTGAAGGGCCCGGACGTGGGCAACAGCGGTCAGCGGACCAACGCGGTGGTGACTCAGAGTCCAGCCCCTGGCGCCGGGGTGAACTACAACGGCTCCATCACGCTGAGCTTCGCGAACTAGCGCGCGTTGGAGATCGCCGCGCGGACGGTGTCGGCGACCTCCTGCTCCAGCTGCCCCACCAGCGCTTCAGCCGGCGCCGCACCGCAGTAGCCCAGCCAGTTGGCCAACATCCGATGCCCACCCTCGGTGAGGATCGACTCAGGATGGAACTGCACGCCATGAATGGGCAGCTCGACGTGTCGCACCCCCATGATGACGCCGCCCTCGGTGCGGGCGGTCACTTCCAGCTCGGCGGGCAGCGTCTCCGGCAGGATCGTCAGCGAGTGATAGCGGGTGGCCGTGAACGGGTCCGGAAGCCCTTGCAGCACACCGGTGTTGG
>CAYPTG010000101.1:0-7972 GCA_964413455.1 uncultured Mycobacterium sp.
ATCAGGTCCGGTTCGATCCCTTCGTCCTCACAGGCGAACATCTGGCCGGTCCGGCCGAACCCGGTCTGCACCTCGTCGGCGATGAACACCACGTCGTTGTCGGTGCACCAGGCGCGCAGCGCCGGCAGGAACCCGGGCGCGGGCACGATGAACCCGCCCTCACCGAGGATCGGTTCGATGATGATCGCGGCCAGGTTCGCCGCGCCGATCTGCTTGTCGATCACGGTCAGCGCCCGCTCGGCGGCCAGTTCACCGTTGGTGGCCCACTCCTTATCGATCAGGCCGTCGCGGTAGGGGTAGGACAGCGGCGCGCGATAGATCTCCGGGGCGAACGGCCCGAAGCCGCTCTTGTAGGGCATTGACTTGGCGGTCAGTGCCATCGTCAGGTTGGTGCGCCCGTGATAGGCGTGGTCGAAGGCCACCACGGCCGGACGCCGGGTGTAGGTGCGGGCGATCTTGATCGCGTTCTCCACCGCCTCGGCCCCGGAATTGAACAGCGCACTGCGCTTCTCGTAGCTGCCCGGTGTCAGCCGGTTGAGGTGCTCGGCGACGGCCAGGTACTCCTCGTACGGCGTCACCATGAAGCAGGTATGGGTGAACTCGCCGACCTGCTCGCGGACCGCGTCGACCACCCGGGGCGCGGAGCTGCCGATCGTGGTCACCGCGATACCCGAGCCCAGATCGATCAACCGGTTGCCGTCGACGTCCTCGATGATCCCGCCGAACGCGCGGGCGCAGTACACCGGCATGGTGACCCCGACACCGCGGGCCACCGCGGCCAGCCGACGCTCGGTCATTTTCAGCGACTTAGGCCCGGGCAGTTCGGTGACCAGTTTGCGGGTCTGCTCGACAGTGTCGGTGTCTTTGGTCATCGCATGTCCTCGATCGAGTGGAGTGATCCGAGCGTAGTCGCGCGTGAGCGCCGCGCAACTAATACGGCCGAGCTGACTAACGGCGGTAATGTCGCAGTTCGGCGGTCGACGGTTCGGCCGTTGCGGCAAATGGCAGACTGGGCAGAACTGGTCAGTCACGGGGCCTTTGAAAAGCCACCCCGGGAATCCACCCGACACCGACACGGAAAGACACGCGCAGCCATGGAACTTGTCAGCTTCCTGCCCTTCATCATCATCATGGGGGCGTTCATGTTCTTCGCCTCGCGCCGCCAGCGCAAAGCCATGCAGGCCACCATCGACCTGCACGAATCGCTGCAGGTCGGTGACCGGGTGCACACCACTTCCGGGCTGCAGGGCACCATCGCCAGCATCACCGACGACACCGTGGATCTGGAGATCGCCCCCGGTGTGGTGACCCGCTGGATGAAGCTGGCGATCCGGGACCGGGTCGAGCCGGAGCTGCCGGAGATCAACGAGCCCGGCACCGTCGGCCGGGTCGCCGATGCGACCGATTACGACGCCGACCGCCTGCCCAGAGACTGACTGACAGGGTCGACCCGTACTCTTGCCGGGGAGCTCTGACGACCGCACGGGCGGATCGCGGCATACATCGAGGAGAATCGACACGTGGCATCGTCACAGGCGCCGGTGCACCCGTACCGGTATCTGGCGCTGTTCCTGGCCCTGCTGATCGGCATCTACCTGCTGGTATTCCTGACCGGTGACAAGCAAGCCAAGCCCAAGCTGGGCATCGACCTGCAGGGTGGTTCCCGGGTCACGCTGACCGCCCGCACCCCGGACGGATCCAAGCCCACTCGCGACGCGCTGGACCAGGCCCAGCAGATCATCGGCTCCCGGGTCAACGGTCTCGGCGTGTCGGGCTCCGAGGTGGTCATCGACGGCGACAACCTGGTGATCACGGTGCCCGGCAACGACGGCAACGAAGCCCGCAACCTGGGTCAGACCGCCCGGCTGTTCATCCGCCCGGTGATCGGGCAGCCGATCCCGGTTTCGGCCGTCAACGCTCCGCCGGCCAAACCGGGGGCAAAGCCGGGGGCACCCGGTGAGGGATCCAGACCGCAGCCCGGCGGGGCAGGCCAACCCGGCGGCGGGGGAGGTGAACCGGGCGCAGCGGCCGAACCTGGCGCGCCGGCACCGCAGCCCCGACCGTTCCCACAGGAGCCCACGCCGTCGCCGGCTCCCGACAAGCCGGGAGATTCGGGCTCGGGCAAAAAAGACGACAAAGACCAAGCCGGGCCGCCGGACCCGCGAAAGGACCTCGCGGCCCGGATCAGGTTCGAAAAGGAACTCCGGCAGAGCAGCAACCAGAGCCTGCTGGTGCTGTCGGTGAAGTACATGGCCAGCCGCTGCGATCAGGAAGACGTCCTGGCCGGTAACGACGACCCGAACCTGCCGCTGGTGACCTGTTCGCAGGACAAGAAGTACGTCTACATCCTGGACAAGTCGATCATCAGCGGCGATCAGATCAAGACCGCGTCCTCGGGCTATGACCAGCAGGGCGGCGCCTACGTCGTGGATCTGGAGTTCAAGGAGGAGGCGGCCAAGACCTGGTCGGACTTCACCGCCGCCAACATCGGCACCCAGACCGCGTTCACGCTGGACTCCGAGGTGGTCAGCGCCCCGCAGATCCGCGAGGCCATCCCCGGCGGGCGCACCCAGATCTCCGGCGGCGATCCGCCGTTCACCCTGGAGACCGCCAAGAATTTGGCCAACGTGCTCAAGTACGGCTCGCTGCCGCTGTCCTTCGAGTCCTCAGAAGCCGAAAACGTCTCTCCGACACTGGGATTGACCTCGCTGAAGGCCGGCTTGATCGCCGGTGCGATCGGTCTGGCGATGGTGCTGCTGTATTCGCTGATCTACTACCGGGTGTTGGGAGTGCTCACCGCGTTATCGCTGGTGGCGTCCGGCGCCGCGGTCTACGGCATCCTGGTGCTGCTCGGCAGATACATCAACTACACCCTCGACCTGGCCGGTATCGCCGGTCTGATCATCGGCATCGGCACCACCGCCGACTCGTTCGTGGTGTTCTTCGAGCGCATCAAAGACGAGATCCGGGAAGGGCGTTCGTTCCGGTCCGCGGTGCCGCGAGGGTGGGCGCGGGCCCGCAAGACCATCATGTCGGGTAACGCGGTCAGCTTCCTGGCCGCCGCGGTGCTGTACTTCCTGGCCGTCGGCCAGGTCAAGGGCTTCGCCTTCACTCTCGGACTGACCACCATCCTCGACGTCGTCGTGGTGGTGCTGGTCACCTGGCCGCTGGTGTACCTGGCCTCGAAGTCGCCGACGCTGTCCAAGCCGAGCCTCAACGGCCTGGGCGCGGTCCAGCAGATCGCCCGTGAGCGTCGCGCAGCCGGTCAGGGCCGCGCGGTGGCCGGGACCGGACGGAGATAGGCCCGATGACCGAGAACAACAACGACCCGAACGCCGTCGGCGACCTCGACACCACCGAGGCGACGGATCTGGCGACCGATCTGGACGGTGCCAGCGCCCTCGGCGGACCGGTTCCTCAGCACGGGTTCTTCCACCGGCTCTACACCGGCACCGGGGCGTTCAACGTCATCGGCCGACGCAAGATGTGGTACGCGATCAGCCTGGCGATGGTCGCGGTGGCGATCGCCAGCATCCTGCTGCGCGGATTCACCTTCGGCATCGACTTCGAGGGCGGCACCAAGGTGTCCTTCCCGCGGGCCGGGGCGCACGGTGAGGCCAACGTCAGCGAGGTGGTGGAAACCTTCAACAAGGCGGTCGGCAAGGATCCCGAGTCGGTCGTGGTGGTCGGCAACGGATCGACCGCCACCGTGCAGATCCGGTCGGAGACACTGGACAACAAGCAGACCGACAAACTGCGCGACGCGCTGTACGACAAGTTCCAGCCCAAGGGTGACAACGGCAAACCCAGCAAGCAGTCGATCAGCGACTCGGCGGTATCGGAGACCTGGGGCGGCCAGATCACCAAGAAGGCGCTGATTGCGCTGGTGGTATTCCTGGTGCTGGTCGCCATCTACATCACCATCCGCTACGAGCGGTACATGGCGATCGCGGCGCTGGCCGCGCTGGGTTTCGACCTGATCATCACCGCCGGGGTGTATTCGCTGACCGGCTTTGAGGTCACCCCGGCCACGGTGATCGGCCTGCTCGCCATCCTGGGCTTCTCGCTGTATGACACCGTCATCGTGTTCGACAAGGTGGAGGAGAACACCAAGGGCTTCGAACACACCACCCGCCGGACCTTCGCCGAACAGGCCAACCTCGCGGTCAACCAGACCTTCATGCGTTCGATCAACACCAGCCTGATCTCGGTCATGCCGGTGGTGGCGCTGATGGTCGTCGCGGTCTGGCTGCTGGGGGTGGGCACCCTCAAAGACCTCGCCATCGTCCAGTTGGTGGGCGTCATCGTCGGCACCTACTCGTCGATCTTCTTCGCCACGCCGTTGCTGGTGAGCCTGCGGGAGCGGACCAAACTGGTGCGCGAGCACACCCGGCGGGTTCTCAACCGGCGCAAGGGAATTTCGGCCGGCGCGCCCGATCTGGACACCGTGGTGGCCGCGCCTACGCCGTCCGAGGTCACCGTCGGCGCCGGGTTGTCCGACACTGCGGCGGAACCGTCGGCCCGTCCGCTGCGGCCGCGACGTCCGTCCGGCAAACGCGAACGATAGGGCCACTGGTGGCAGTCAGGCGCCGGGTGGCCGCTTCGCTGGCGGCCGTCCTCACCATGCTGGCGCCGGCCGCGCTGAGCGGATGCGCGCCCAGTGCCGCCGGTCAAGTCAACTATGCCGTCGACGGGCTGTTGAACAGCTACAACAGCAACACGGTCGGTGGCGCGGCCTCGGCCGGACCGCAGGCGTTCGCCCGCGCGCTGACCGGGTTCAGCCTGCACGGTCCCGACGGACAGGCGCTGGCCGACAACGACTTCGGCACCGTGACGGTGGCCGGGCGCGAACCGCTGGTGCTCGACTATCAGATCGCCGATGACGCGGTGTACTCCGACGGCAAACCGGTGACCTGTGACGATATGGTGCTGACCTGGGCGGCGCAGTCCGGCCGTTTCCCCGGCTTCAACGCCGCCAGCAAGGCCGGCTACCTGGACATTGCCGGTATCGAATGCCAGGCCGGGCAGAAGAAGGCCCGGGTGAACTTTCTACCGACCCGCGCCGTGGCCGACTACAACCAGTTGTTCACCGCCACCTCGCTGATGCCGTCACACGCCATCGCCGACGAATTGGGCATCGACGTCACCGCGGCACTGCAAAGCGGTGATCTCGGAGCGGTCGGCCGGATCGCCGACGCGTGGAACACCATCTGGAATCTGCGGCCGGATATGAAGGGCGACGCACTGGCCCGGTTCCCGTCGTCGGGCCCCTACAAGATCGACTCGGTGAACGCCGACGGGGCGGTGGCGCTGGTGGCCAACGACCGTTGGTGGGGCACCAAGCCGGTGACCAAACGAATCACCGTGTGGCCGCGCGGAATCGACGTGCAGGACCGGATCAACGACGGCACCTTCCATGTCGTCGATTTGGCCACCGGTTCCTCGGGCACGCTGACCACCCCGGACAACTATCAGCGCAGCGAAATCCCGTCGGCCGGGGTGGAACAGCTCATCTTCGCGCCGCAGGGGCCGCTGGCTGCCCCCGAAGCGCGCCGGGCGGTGGCCTCGTGCGTGCCCAGGGACGTGATCGCCGGCAACGCCGGTGTGCCGATCGTCAACACCCGACTCAACCCGGCCCGCGACGACGCCTACAGCGCACTGGAATCCGGGCCGCTGTCCGACCAGTACAACCTGGCCAACCCGGACACGGCGCGGGAGGCACTCAACAGCGAGTCGCTGACCGTGCGGCTGGGCTACCAGAGTCCCAATCCGCGGCTGGCCTCCACCGTCGCCGCGATCACCCAAGCCTGCGCACCGGCGGGGATCACCGTGGTCGATGTCAACGCCGAAAGCGTTGGGCCGCAGGCGCTTCGGGACGGGCAGCTCGATGCGCTGCTGGCCAGCACCGGGGGAGCATCCGGCAGTGGCTCCACCGGTTCCTCGGCGATGGACGCCTACACCCTGCACACCGGCAACGGCAACAACCTGCCCGGCTACAGCAACCCACAGATCGACGGCATCATCGCCGGGCTGGCGGTCACCACCGATCCCAAGGAGCAGGCCAGGCTGATCGGTGACGCCGCGCCCATGCTGTGGACCGATATGCCCACCCTGCCGCTGTATCGGCAGCAGCGGACGTTGATCTCGGTCAAGCAGATGTTCGCGGTGCAGGCCAACCCGACCAAGTGGGGCGCGGGATGGAACATGGACCGTTGGCGGCTGGAGCCGTGAACGGTAGTGAGCGGCGACCATTAGGACTGGAGCCGTGAACGGCGGGACTGGGCCGGACGTCTCGGCGGTCATCGCCGGGCTGACCCGCGAGGTTCCCGATTTCCCCGAGCCCGGTGTGCTGTTCCGTGATCTGACCCCGGTGCTGGCCGACGACCGGGGATTCGCCGCGGTGACCGACGCGCTGGCGCAGCTGGTGGCTGGCGCTGACCTGATCGCCGGCATCGACGCCCGCGGCTTCCTGCTCGGCGGCGCGGTGGCACACCGGCTGGGCGTCGGAGTGCTGGCCATCCGCAAGGGCGGCAAGCTGCCACCACCGGTGCACAGCCGCAGCTACCTGCTGGAATACGGCAGCGCCACCCTGGAGATCCCGGCCGAGGGCATCACGCTGGCCGGCCGCCGGGTCGCCATCGTCGACGACGTGCTGGCCACCGGCGGGACGGTGGCCGCCGCCCGCGATCTGCTGACCGATACCGGCGCCGAGGTGAGTGCCGCGGCGGTGGTGCTGGAGCTGGCCGGCCTGGGCGGCCGGGAGCGGCTGGGCGCACTCGCGGTGCACAGCCTGCAACTGCTGTAAAGGCGATATCCTCGGCAGACGGGAAACCCCGGACTCGCACGGGAGGTGAGCATGACCGACGAAGCGGCCGGCAGCGCACTACCACCGGTCGCCGAGTTGACCGAGCCTCGCCCGGAGACCGTCACGGAAACTCCTGGCCCGGAGGTTCCCGCGGAGGCTCCTAAGGAGACAGCGAAAGAGCCCGCTAAGGCTCCCAGCAGCGCGTCACGCCGGGTGCGTGCCCGGCTGGCCCGCCGGATGACCGCTCAGCGCAGCACCATCAACCCGGCGCTGGAACCGCTGATCGCGGTGCACCGGGAGGTC
This sequence comes from uncultured Mycobacterium sp., assembly GCA_964413455.1. Classification (GTDB taxonomy): domain Bacteria; phylum Actinomycetota; class Actinomycetes; order Mycobacteriales; family Mycobacteriaceae; genus Mycobacterium. The sequence goes on from CAYPTG010000101.1 coordinate 7,109, forward strand.
TACCCGAAAGCCGATCTGGCGATCCTGCAGCGCGCCTACGAGGTGGCCGACGCCAAACACGCCACCCAGATGCGCCGCTCCGGTGACCCCTACATCACCCATCCGCTGGCGGTGGCCAACATCCTGGCCGAGCTGGGCATGGACACCACCACCCTGGTCGCCGCGCTGCTGCACGACACCGTCGAGGACACCGGCTACACCCTGGAAGCGCTGATCGCCGACTTCGGTGAGGAGGTCGGGCATCTGGTCGACGGGGTGACCAAGCTCGACAAGGTGGTGCTGGGCAGCGCCGCCGAGGGCGAAACCATCCGCAAGATGATCATCGCGATGGCCCGCGACCCACGGGTGCTGGTGATCAAGGTGGCCGACCGGCTGCACAACATGCGCACCATGCGATTCCTGCCGCCGGAAAAACAGGTGAGCAAGGCGCAGGAAACTTTGGAAGTCATTGCGCCCCTTGCCCATCGGCTCGGTATGGCGACGGTGAAGTGGGAGCTCGAAGACCTCTCGTTCGCCATCCTGCACCCCAAGCGGTACGAGGAGATCGTCCGACTGGTGGCCGACCGGGCGCCGTCCCGGGACACCTATTTGGCCAAGGTGCGCGCCGACATCGGCGCGGCGCTGGGTGGGATGAAGATCCATGCCACCGTCGAGGGCCGGCCCAAGCACTACTGGTCGATCTACCAGAAGATGATCGTCAAGGGCCGCGACTTCGACGACATCCACGACCTGGTCGGGGTGCGGATCCTGTGTGACGAGATCCGCGACTGCTACGCGGCCGTCGGGGTGGTGCACTCGCTGTGGCAGCCGATGCCCGGCCGGTTCAAGGACTACATCGCCCAGCCCCGGTTCGGGGTGTACCAG
>CAYPTG010000102.1:0-2225 GCA_964413455.1 uncultured Mycobacterium sp.
CGGGTTCTGCCCGGCGATGACGATCAGGTCGGCGTTTTCGATATCGGCAACCGTCACCGATCCCTTGCCGATCCCGATCGATTCGGTCAGCGCGGTACCGGAGGACTCGTGGCACATGTTGGAGCAGTCCGGCAGATTGTTGGTGCCGAAGCTGCGGGCCAGCAGCTGATACAGAAATGCGGCCTCGTTACTGGTGCGTCCCGAGGTGTAGAACAGCGCCTCGTCCGGACTGCGCAGCGCCCGCAGGTGCTCGGCGATCAGCGCGTAGGCACCGTCCCAGTCGATCGGGCGGTAGTGGTCGTCCCCGGGGCGCAGCACCATCGGCGTGCTGAGCCGGCCCTGCTGGGACAGCCAGTACTCGGGCCGGTCCATCAGATCGGCGATCGAATGCCGGGCGAAGAATTCAGGCGTCACGACCCGGCGAGTGGCTTCTTCGGCGACGGCCTTGGCGCCGTTCTCGCAGAACTCGGCGAGCTTGCGCCCGCCGGGCTCCTCCGGCCAGGCGCAGCCAGGGCAGTCGAATCCGTCGCGCTGGTTGAGCCGCCGCCAGGTCCGCAGCGTGCGGACCGCGCCCATCTGCGCCACCCCGCGTCGCAGCGATACCAGCACCGCCGTCAACCCGGCCGCCGTGGTCTTCGGCGGCCCGACCGTCACGTCGCGCTCGTCGTAGTCGGCGTCGACGTCCCGGCCGGGTGTGCCACGGCGGATACCCATAGCAGTCAATCTAGGCGCCGCGTCCGCGGCGCGGGGGCATCCGGAGCTGACGCCCCGACGGATGCCGTTCTTCTGAAATATTCAGCTGTCGGCGGATGTGAGCAAGTCCATAAATCCGTCCGGATCGGCCCGCGTTACCAGCGATGAGCTGGGCGTTTGGGGAGATCTGCCGCGTTGGCGGGTCGCCACCGCCGGTCAGGGAAGCCTAAGAAGAGTGTAATAATCGGTACCGCCAGTGACAGCAACTCCGTGGAGTCGACGAAAGGTGTGCCGATGGGCGCGGACCGTGACGTGACCCCCGGCGATCGGCGGAAGCTGGAGAAGGTCGTCATCAGGTTCGCCGGCGACTCCGGTGACGGAATGCAGCTGACCGGCGACCGATTCACCTCCGAAGCCGCCTTATTCGGCAACGACCTTGCGACACAACCCAATTACCCCGCCGAGATCCGCGCCCCGCAGGGCACGCTGCCGGGCGTCTCGTCGTTCCAGATCCAGATCGCCGACTACGACATCCTCACCGCCGGCGACCGCCCCGATGTGCTGGTCGCGATGAACCCGGCGGCGCTGAAAGCCAACCTGTCCGACCTGCCGCGCGGTGGCACGGTGATCGCCAACTCCGACGAGTTCACCAAGCGCAACCTCGGCAAGGTCGGCTATCTGGCCAACCCGCTGGAAACCGGGGAGCTCTCCGACTACGTGGTGCAGGCCGTGCCGATGACGACGCTCACCCTGGGCGCGGTGGAGCCGATCGGGGCCACCAAGAAGGACGGCGAGCGGGCCAAGAACATGTTCGCCTTGGGGCTGCTGTCCTGGATGTACGGCCGCACCATCGAGACCAGCGAGGCGTTCATCCGGGAGAAGTTCGCCCGCAAGCCGCAGATCGCCGAGGCCAACGTGCTGGCGCTGCGGGCCGGCTGGAACTACGGCGAAACCACCGAAGCCTTCGCCACCACCTATGAGGTGGCCCCGGCCAAACTGGCGCCGGGGGAGTACCGGCAGATCTCCGGCAACACCGCGCTGGCCTACGGCATCGTCACCGCCGGCCAACTCGCCGACGTGCAGGTGCTGCTCGGCAGCTACCCGATCACCCCGGCCTCCGACATCCTGCACGAGCTGTCCAAGCACAAGAACTTCAACGTGCTGACCTTCCAGGCCGAAGACGAGATCGCCGGCATCGGCGCCGCGCTCGGCGCCTCCTACGGTGGGGCGCTCGGTGTCACCAGCACGTCGGGTCCGGGTGTCTCGCTGAAGTCGGAGTTCATCGGGCTGGCCGTGATGACCGAACTGCCACTGGTGATCGTCGACGTACAACGCGGCGGCCCGTCGACCGGCCTGCCGACCAAGACCGAACAGGCCGACCTGCTGCAGGCGATGTTCGGCCGCAACGGCGAGTCGCCAGTGGCGGTGTTGGCCGCCTGCTCGCCGTCGGACTGCTTCGACATCGCGGTGGAAGCCGCCCGGATCGCACTGACCTACCGCACCCCGGTGATCCTGCTCTCCGACGGCGCAAT
>CAYPTG010000102.1:2235-7921 GCA_964413455.1 uncultured Mycobacterium sp.
CCGGCGTCCACCTCGCTGGAGATCTGAAACGGACTCAACGTGACGACATCCCCGTCGTCGACCCGCGCCGGCGCCGCCGCAGCGCGCGCGAAAAACCTGCTTTCAAACGGATAGAACCGCATCCCCGACGTCAGCTCCTTGAAGCCGATCGAGATCGACTTCGCCTCGGCGGGAACGGAATTCGCGCCATACGCCCGCGATCCGCTGACCCTCGCCCGGCAGTTTGCGGTGCCCGGCACGCCGGGCCTGGAGCATCGCATCGGCGGGCTGGAGAAGGCCAACGGCTCCGGCGACATCTCCTACCACGGCGACAACCACGATCAGATGGTCCGGCTGCGGCAGTCCAAGATCGACGGCATCACGGTTCCCGATCTGGAGGTCGACGACCCCAGCGGCGACGCCGAGCTGCTGATCCTGGGCTGGGGCAGCTCCTTCGGGCCGATCGGCGAGGCCTGCCGGCGGGCACGTCGGCGCGGCATCAAGGTCGCCCACGCACAGCTGCGGTACCTCAATCCGATGCCCGCCAACCTCGGTGAGGTGCTTCGCCGCTACCCCAACGTGGTGCTGCCGGAGATGAACCTCGGCCAGCTGGCACTGCTGCTGCGCGGCAGGTACCTGGTCGACGTGCAGTCGGTGACCAAGGTGGCCGGGATGGCCTTCCGCGCCGACGAGATCGAAGCCGTCATCGACGCCGCCTTGGACGGGACGCTGCGCGATACCGAGAACGACAAGGCCACCTTCGCCCGGCTCACCGCCGCCACGGTGGCCGCCGGCGCCGACGTCGAGGCGGGAGCCAGCGCATGACCGACCTGATCGGAACCGACCTCGGCGTGACGCCGTCGAAGACGGCCGGGGTGCCCACCACCGACCAGCCGCAGAAGTCCAAGGACTTCACCAGCGACCAGGAAGTCCGCTGGTGCCCGGGCTGCGGTGACTACGTCATCCTCAACACGATCCGGAACTTCCTGCCGGAGTTGGGATTACGTCGGGAGAACATCGCGTTCGTCTCCGGCATCGGCTGCTCCAGCCGGTTCCCCTACTACCTGGAGACCTACGGGTTCCACTCCATCCACGGGCGCGCACCCACCATCGCGACCGGGCTGGCGCTGGCCCGCCCCGACCTGTCGGTGTGGGTGGTCACCGGTGACGGCGACGCCCTGTCGATCGGTGGCAACCACCTGATCCACGCCCTGCGGCGCAACATGAACATCACCATCCTGCTGTTCAACAACCGGATCTACGGGCTGACCAAGGGCCAGTACTCGCCGACCTCCGAGGTCGGCAAGATCACCAAGTCCACCCCGATGGGTTCGCTGGACCAGCCGTTCAACCCGGTGTCGGTGGCCCTGGGCGCCGAGGCGACCTTCGTCGGCCGCGCGTTGGACTCCGACCGCAAGGGCCTGTCCGAGGTGCTGCGCGCCGCTGCCGCACACCGCGGCGCCGCGCTGGTCGAGATCCTGCAGGACTGCCCGATCTTCAACGACGGCTCGTTCGACCTGCTGCGCAAGGACGGCGCCGAGGAGCGGGTGATCACCGTGCGGCACGGTGAGCCGATCACCTTCGGCGCCGACGGGCAGTACTGCGTGGTGCAGACCGGGTTCGGTCTGGAGGTGGCCAAGACCGCCGACGTCACCGCCGAACAGATCGTGGTGCACGATGCGCACGCGGACAACCCGGCGTATGCGTTCGCGCTTTCCCGACTCAGCGACCAGAACCTGGAGCACACCGTGATGGGGGTCTTCCGGCAGGTCAGCCGGCCCGCCTACGACGACGCCGCCCGGGAGCAGATCGCGACCGCCCGCGACGAGGCCGCCCACGACCGGGCGGCGCTGCAGGCGCTGCTGCGCGGGCGGGATACCTGGACCGTCGACTGACTGATGCACATTGTCTCGCTCCTCATCGCGACTGGTGCCGCTTGATCGTCGCTGCGACATGACCGCCCTGGCCGGCGTGATCCTGGCCGGCGGAGCATCCCGTCGAATGGGCCGGGACAAAGCCGTCATGCCGCACCCCCGGCAGCCGGCAACCACGATGGTCGAACACACGATCGCGGTGCTGGCCGCGCGCTGCGCCCCGATCTTCGTGGTGGCAGCCCCCGGCCAGCAGCTACCGCCGCTGGACGCTCACGTGCTGCGCGACGAGGTCCGCGACGTCGGCCCGCTGCTGGCCACCGGCCGCGGCCTGCGGGCAGCCGCCGCAGCGGGGGCGGCCCGCGCCTTCGTCAGCGCGGTCGACCTGCCGGATCTGACCGCCGATCTGATCGAGACCCTGGCCGGCTACCGGAACGCCGACGTGGTGCTGCCCTGGGACGGGCGCGACCACTACCTGGCCGGTATCTACCGCACCGACCTGGCCGACCGGATCGACACCATGATCGCCGCGGGCCAGCGCAGCATGCGGGCGCTGGCCGATACCGTGCTGGTGCAACGGGTCGTGCTGCCCACCTCAGCGGGGCTGACGAACCTCAACACTCCGTTATCCATGTGACGGATGTTTCTACTGTGAATTAGGCATTTGTGCGCCCGTTCACAGCGTATACGTGATTTCAGTCACATCCTGATGGTGATCGCTGGGGGCCGATAAACGTTAAAACAGCCGTTCTGACCTGCAGAAAACCGAGAATTTCGACGTTCGTGATTAATCCGTTATCTGAGAGAAATGGATGCGTCATTGATGTGACTCGTCGGGTCGCCCTGCCGTAACGTCCATGCCGGCCGCGTGATAAAGGGCCGAACAAATCACATTAGAAACCCTGCGTGCGAGCGGGTCCGGGAACCGTTTGACCCGGAGCGGCCGAAGACATTCGGCGCATCGCACGCGAGGCGAAAGGAAAGTTCGTTGAACAACCTGCGTAGCAACCTCGTCAAGACCGTCAAGGTGGCCTCGGTCGCCGGTGCGATGGTCCTGGCCCCGCTGGCCATTGGTGCCGGCACCGCCAACGCCGACAGCGTCAACTGGGACGCCATCGCGGCCTGCGAGTCGGGCGGCAACTGGGCGATCAACACCGGTAACGGCTACTACGGTGGCCTGCAGTTCACCCCGGGTACCTGGTCGTCCAATGGCGGCAGCGGTATGCCGAACCAGGCTTCGCGCGAAGAGCAGATCCGGGTCGCGGAGAACGTTCTGCAGACCCAGGGCATCGGCGCGTGGCCGACCTGCGGCGCTCGCGGCTAATCCCAGCTCGAACAAGCGTCAAGGAAGTGGCGGCGGAGGGGTACGGCGCGGCGTGTTTTGTATCCCACGCGCGTAGGTTGGCGTTATGACAGGCCGCGAGTTCGACATCATCGTGTACGGGGCAACGGGTTTCGTCGGAAAGCTCACCGCCGAATACCTCGCCAAAGCGGGCGGCCCGGCACGCATCGCACTGGCCGGCCGCTCACCCGACCGCCTTGCCGCCGTCCGCGACGCGCTTGGTGACGGCGCAAAATCCTGGCCCATCGTGGCCGCCGACGCGTCCTCGCCGGCCTCGCTGGAGGCGATGGCCGCGCGTACCCGAGTGGTGCTGACCACCGTCGGCCCCTACACCCGGCACGGACTGCCGCTGGTCGCCGCCTGCGCGGCTGCCGGCACCGACTACGCCGACCTTGCCGGTGAGGCGATGTTCGTTCGCAAGAGCATCGACGACTTCCACAAGCAAGCCATCGACACCGGCGCCAGGATCGTGCACGCCTGCGGATTCGACTCAATCCCCTCGGACATGACCGTCTACGAGCTGTTCCGTCGGGTCACCGACGACGGCGAGGGCGAACTGCTGGACACCAACTTCGTGCTACGCGGATTCTCCGGCGGCGCATCCGGAGGCACGCTGGCCTCGCTGATGGAGGTGCTGCGCGCGGCCTCCAGCGACCCCGACACCCGCAAGCTGCTCGAAGACCCCTACACCCTGGCCCCGGAACGCGCCGACGAACCGGAACTGGGCCGGCAACCCGACCTGCCCTGGCGGCGCGGCAGCCAGATCGCCCCGGAACTGTCCGGTGTCTGGGCCGGCGCGTTCGTAATGGCGCTCTACAACACCCGGATCGTGCGGCGCAGCAACGCGCTGTTGGATTACGCCTACGGGCGTCGGTTCCGCTACACCGAGTACCTGGGTGTGGGGCCGTCACCGCTGGCACCGGTGATCGCGGCGGTCACTACCGCGGCCACCGCCGGCGGCGCCGCGCTGGGCAACCGGTTCTTCCGCTACCTGCCGCGACCGTTGGTCGAGCGCCTGGCCCCCAAACCCGGCACCGGTCCCAGCCCGCAGGCGCGCGAGCGCGGCTACTACCGCGTCGAGACGTACACCACGACGACCACCGGCGCCCGTTACGTCGCCACCATGAGCCAGAGCGGCGACCCCGGCTACAAGGCCACCTCGGTGATGCTGGGCGAGTGCGGGCTGGCGCTGGCACTGGACCGCGACCGGCTGCCGGAGCGCTACGGGGTGCTGACCCCGGCCGTCGCGATGGGCGACGCGCTGCTGGCCCGGTTCCCGGCCGCGGGCATTGCGCTGGAGTCCCGGCGATTAGCCTAGTTCGACTGCTCGCTCCTCCTCCGGCGCTGTGCGCCGGCATCGTCGGCTCGCCTAAGTTAGTGACGCCCAGAGCGTAATGCGGTGCACGCATGCCCGCGGCTGAACTACTGTCGAAGCCGTTGTTGGCAAACCCGTTGTTGCAAACTCAGTGAAAGTGGACCCGAACATGGCCGGTCTTGACGACCTCTTCAATCAGATCCCGGTGGCGGACATCGCCAGCAAGCTCGGCGCTGATCCGAGCGAGGTGAACCAGGCCATTCACACCCTGGTGCCGACCCTGCTGGGCACCCTGCACGAAAACGTCCACGCCGACGACATCGACTCGACCCACCTGGAGAAGGCCGTGGTCGACGAGGGTGAGAGCGACCTGCTTGACGGCGGGGTCAACGTCGATCAGCTCGACGAGTCCCAGGGCAACAACCTGGTGGCCAGCCTGTTCGGCGGCAACGACACCAAGCACGTCGCCTCGGCACTGTCCGGCGCCGGCGCGCCCGGCGGCGCGCTGATCCAGCGGCTGCTGCCGATGCTGGCCCCGATCGTGCTGGCCTACGTGGGCCGGCAACTCTCCCAGCGCGGCGCTGCGTCACAGCCGCAGGCGGCCGGCCCGCAGGCTCAGGCCCAGGCCGCGCCCGGTCAGGCCCAGCCGGCCGGCGGCGGTATCGGTGACGTGCTCGGCAGCATCCTCGGCGGTGGCGCCGGGGCCGGCGCTCCGGCGGCCGGCGGCAACAACCCGCTCGGCAGCATCCTGGGCAGCGTGCTCGGCGGTGGCCAGGCCGGCGGCCAGGGCGGTGCCCTCGGCAGCATCCTGGGCGGTCTGCTGCGCGGCGGCCGCTAGGTACCCGTTGGGTGTCAAGTCCGGCTCCTTAGAATTGACCGGTGCCGGCTGACGACTCTCACAACGCTGCCCATTCCGGGGAACTACCCAAGTCCTGGGACCCCGGTGCGGTAGAAAGCCGGATCTATCAGGGCTGGGTGGACGCCGGCTACTTCAGCGCCGACGCCACCAGTTCCAAACCGCCGTACTCGATCGTGCTGCCCCCGCCGAACGTCACCGGCAGCCTGCACATGGGGCACGCGCTGGACCACACCCTGATGGACGCGCTGACTCGGCGCAAACGCATGCAGGGCTACGAGGTGCTGTGGCTGCCCGGCATGGATCACGCCGGTATCGCCACC
>CAYPTG010000103.1:0-7862 GCA_964413455.1 uncultured Mycobacterium sp.
ACGCCGCCATCCCGCCGACCCAGTTCAAGCGCAAGGAGCACTGGCTCAACGCGCACTTCTCGGCCGACGGTTCGGCACTGATCCCCGGCACCCACGTCGCCATGCCGGACGGCCGCCATGTGTGGGAGTACGCCGCGCAGGGCCAGACCGACTTGGCAGCTCTGGTGAAAGCCGCTGCGGTGCAAGTGCTTCCTGATGCGACGCTGGCCGCCACTGAGCAGCGCGCGGTACCTGGCGACGGCGCCCGGCTGGTCACCACGCTGACCCGCCACCCCGGCGGCGCCTCGGTGCAGGTGCACGCCCGTATCGACGAATCGTTCACCCTGGTGTACGACGCGATCGTCAGTCGTTCCGGCGCGGCCTCCACGCTGCCCGCAGCGGTCGCCGCTGGCGCGGGTGTGATCGCCGAAGCCGTTGCGGCACAAGCCGAACCAGACACCGTAGCCGCAGTGGCCGATGACGCGGCCATCCTGCACGACAACCTGGCCGCCGGCGCCGGCGTCGCGGCCAACCTCGGCAAGTGGTCACCGGACTCCGGCGAAACGGCGCACGACCGGTTGGGCCTCATCGTGGGCAGCGCGATGGGCTATGAGCCCGAGGACCTGCCGTGGGAGGTGCCGCTGATCGAGCTGGGCCTGGACTCGCTGATGGCAGTGCGGATCAAGAACCGGGTGGAGTACGACTTCGATCTGCCACCGATCCAGCTCACCGCGGTGCGCGATGCCAACCTGTATGCCGTCGAGCAGCTGATCGTCTACGCCATCGAAAACCGTGACCAGGTCGCCGAATTGGCCGAGCACCAGAAGGGTATGACGGCCGACGAGATCGCCGCCGAGCAGGCCAAGCTGGCGGCCGGTGAGGTGCCCGAGGCGCTGGCCGAGAAGCTGGCCGCCAAGCACCCGGAGGCACACCTGCCGCCGCCCCCCACCGATCCGTCCGGCCCGCCCGTGCCACCCCCACCGACCGATCCTTCCGGTCCGGGCATCCCGCCGCCGCCCACCGACCCGTCAGGTCCGGCGGCAGGTCCAGCCAAGAACACCGCCGCCGGAGCGGCAGCCAAAGTCCTCACCCAACAGGCCGTCGTCGACGCGCTAGGTACCGACGTGCCGCCACGCGAGGCTGCCGAGCGAGTCACCTTCGCCACCTGGGCCATCGTCACCGGTAAATCACCCGGTGGCATCTTCAACGAGCTGCCCAAGGTCGACGCCGATACCGCGACCAAGATCGCCGCCCGGCTGACCGAACGCTGCGAGGGCACCATCACCGCCGAGCAGGTCACCGCCGCCAAAACCATCGAGGAACTGGCCACCACGGTGCGCGAGCACCTTGAGGCCGGCGAGTTGGACGGATTCGTCCGCACCATCCGGGCCCGCGCCGAAGGTTCCGACCGAATCCCGGTGTTCGTGTTCCACCCGGCCGGGGGTTCCACCGTGGTTTACGAGCCGCTGCTCAAGCGGCTGCCCGAAGGCGTGCCGATGTATGGCCTGGAGCGCGTCGAAGGCTCCATCGAGGAACGCGCGGCGCAGTACGTGCCGAAGCTGCTGGAGATGGGCGGCAACGGCCCGTTCATCCTGGCCGGCTGGTCACTCGGTGGCGTGCTGGCCTACGCCAGCGCGATCGGGCTCAAGGCCGCCGGGGCCGACGTCGCGTTCGTCGGGCTGATCGACACCGTGCGTGCCGGCGAGGAGATCCCGCAGACCAAGGACGAGATCCGGGCCCGCTGGGATCGCTACGCGCTGTTCGCGCAGCGGACCTTCAACGTCGAGATTCCGGCGATCCCGTATGACGAACTCGAGGTGCTCGACGACGACGGCCAGGTCCGGTTCGTCCTGGACGCGATCAAGCAGAGCGGTGTCAACATCCCCGGTGGCGTCATCGAACATCAGCGCACTTCGTATCTGGACAACCGGGCCATCGACACCGCCAAGATCGAGCCGTACGACGGGCACGTCACGCTGTACATGGCCGATCGCTACCACGACGACGCGATCATGTTCGAGCCGCGCTACGGCGTCCGTCAGCCCGATGGCGGCTGGGGCGAGTTCGTCACCGACCTGGAAGTGGTGCCGATCGGGGGCGAGCACATCCAGGCCATCGACGAGCCGTACATTGCCAAGGTGGGCGCTCATATGAGCGAGGCGATCAACCGGATCCAGAGCGAAGCCGCGCAGGCGGCTCAGGAGAAACAGGGCTCGTGACGAACAGGACCACCGCCGAGTTGCTGGCCGAGCTGCGCGAAAAGCTGGAGCTGGCCAAGGAGCCCGGCGGTGAGAAGGCCGCCGCCAAACGCGACAAGCGCGGCATCCCCAGCGCCCGCGCCCGCATCCACGAACTGCTCGACCCCGGAAGCTTCCTGGAGATCGGGGCGCTGGCCCGAACCCCCGGGGACGCCAACGCGCTCTACGGCGACGGTGTGGTGTGTGGCCACGGCACCATCAACGGACGCCCGGTCGGCGTCTTCTCCCACGACCAGACGGTGTTCGGCGGCTCGGTCGGAGAGATGTTCGGCCGCAAGGTTGCCCGGCTGATGGAGTGGGTGGCGATGGTGGGCTGCCCCATCGTCGGCATCAACGATTCCGGTGGCGCCCGCATCCAGGACGCGGTCACCTCGTTGGCCTGGTACGCCGAACTCGGTCGGCGCCATGAACTGTTATCCGGTGTGGTGCCGCAGATTTCGATCATGCTGGGTAAGTGCGCCGGCGGTGCGGTGTATTCACCGATCCAGACCGACCTGATTGTCGTGGTGCGCGATCAGGGCTACATGTTTGTCACCGGGCCAGACGTGATCAAGGACGTCACCGGTGAGGACGTCAGCCTCGACGAACTCGGCGGTGCGGACTACCAGGCCCGCTACGGCAACATCCACCAGGTCGTCGACTCGGAGAAGGACGCGTTCCAGTACGTCCGCGACTTCCTGGAATGCTTGCCGCCCAATATGTTCGACGATGCACCGGTGATCAACCCCGGTCTGGAGCCGGAGATCACCCCGCACGATCTGGAACTGGACAGCCTGGTTCCGGATAGCGACAACATGGCGTACGACATGCACGAGATCCTCATCCGGATCTTCGACGACGGGCATTTCCTCGACGTCGCCACCCAAGCCGGACAGGCCATCATCACCGGCTTCGCCCGCGTGGACGGCCGGCCGGTCGGCATCGTCGCCAACCAACCGATGCACATGTCCGGGGCCATCGACAACGAAGCTTCCGACAAGGCCGCCCGGTTCGTCCGGTTCTGCGATTCGTTCAACGTTCCGTTGGTATTCGTCGTCGATACCCCCGGATTCCTGCCCGGTGTTGAGCAGGAGAAGAACGGCATCATCAAGCGCGGTGGACGATTCCTGTACGCGGTGGTGGAGGCGGACGTGCCGAAGGTGACGCTGACCATCCGCAAGTCCTACGGCGGGGCGTACGCGGTGATGGGCTCCAAGCAGCTGACCGCGGATCTCAACTTTGCCTGGCCCACCGCACGCATCGCGGTGATCGGCGCCGAAGGTGCCGCGCAGCTGTTGGTGAAACGGTTCCCGGACCCGACCGCGCCGGAGGTGCAGAAGATCCGCGCCGACTTCATCGAGGGGTACAACCTCAACATGGCGACTCCATACATCGCCGCCGAACGCGGGTTCATCGACGCGGTCATCGAGCCGCACCAGACCCGGCTGCTGCTGCGCAAATCCATGCGGCTGCTGCGGGAGAAGCAGATTCAGCGGGTTCAGCGCAAACACGGTCTGATTCCCATTTAGTCGGGCGACAACGCCGGCGCGGTTCGGCGGAGTAGCGAGACAGGTGGACGAGGCCCTGAAGGAGGAACGGCCTGTGAGCCAAGCGATTTCGGAAGCTGTGCGGGATACCGGCGCCGCAATGGGGGAGGCCATCAGCCTTTTCATGCTGAACCCGAAGACATTTGCCGCCAGTATCTCCGCCGGTTACCAGAACCCGCTGGCCGGTTACGTCGCCGGCCGTGGCGGGGTGCTGGGTGAGGCGACGGCCACCACGGTCAGTGCGGTGTTCGCGATTTTCGAACCCAATATGGTGCGGACTTGTTGGGAGGAAGGCATCGCGGTCCGCGGTGCACAGGGAGCCGCCGACGTCTACTGGGAGCAGGTCGCCGACTTCGGTCGTGCCCACCTTTCCCACGCGGACGGGATGGCCCGCATCGCTGAGCTCGGCGAGAAGATCATCGCCAAAACCTCGACCGTCGGTATGCCGATGTTCGCCGGCTGGCGGGCGATGCCGCTGGCCGACGATGCACCCGCGCGTGGGCTGCAGGTCATGTTCGTGCTGCGGGAATTGCGCGGGGACGTGCACTTCAGCGCCCTGTCTCTGTCGGGGGTGCACCCGGTGGAAGCCCACATGCTGCACGGCGGAGTCAACTACACCCGGATGTTCGGGTGGTCCGAGCCGTTCGCCGACGGCGCCGACAAGAAGGAGCGGTACGTCCGGGTCGACGCCGATACCAACGACCGCATGGTCGACATCTTCTCGGCTGCCCTGAGCCCCGAGGAGATCAACGAACTGGCCCGGTTGAGCGTCGCCGCCCTGGCGGCGTTGAAGGCCGCCCTGGCGACGTAGGTTTCCTCATGCCGTTATCGGACGGCCAGCGCTTCGCCGGCTACACCATCCTGCGGGTCCTTGGCACCGGTGGGATGGGCGAGGTGTATCTGGCCGAGCACCCCCGGTTGCCGCGCCACGACGCGCTGAAGGTGCTCGGGACCGCGGTCAGCGATGACGACGAGTTCCGGCAGCGCTTCAACCAGGAAGCCGAGATGGTGGCCACCCTGCGGCATCCGAACATCGTCACCATCTACGACCGCGGCGATTTCGACGGGCAGCTGTGGATTGCGATGGAGTTCATCGACGGCACCGACGCCGGTCGGATGCTGGCCGGGTGCGCCGCCGGTGGTCTGCCGGCCGTCGACGTGGTGCGCATCGTTGCCGCGATCGGTGACGCACTGGACTACGCGCACAGCCGCGGCCTGCTGCACCGCGACATCAAGCCGGCCAATATTCTGCTCGGGCACTCCGGCTCCGGTGGTGACACAGCGGAACTAGACCGAATCATGTTGGCGGACTTCGGTGTTGCCCGCTGGCTGGGACAAACCAGCAATCTCACCGGCACCGACATGACCGTTGGCACCGTCACCTATGCCGCCCCCGAACAACTCAAGGGCGAGGAGATCGACGGGCATGCCGACCAGTACGCGCTGGCCGCCACCGCGTTCCACTTGCTTACCGGGACAGCGCCTTTCGACAACACCAACCCGGCGGTGGTGATCAGTAGCCATCTCAGCGCACCGCCGCCGGCGATCGGGTCCGGCCATCCCGACCTGGCCCGGTTCGGACCCGTCTTCGCCAAGGCGCTCGCCAAAGACCCGAAGAAGCGCTATGAGCGGTGCCGGGATTTCGCCCGCGCGATGCAGGATGCGCTGGCGTCATCGACGGCGGGCGGATCGGCGCGGCATCGCAAGGTGGGCAACGCCGAAGCCGGGCGCGGCCGGCGCGGTTGGGTCGCCGTTGGTCTGGCTGTGCTGCTCGCCGGGGCCGCACTGGCGGCGGCACTGGTGGTGCCGCGCCGCAACGCGGAGCGTTCGTCGACCCCTACGCCGCCACCGCCGGCGGTGTCGTCCCGAATGGACCTGCCGGTGGTGGTCATCGGCGCGGACTGCGGGGTGCTCGGGGCGGCGGCGGTCGACGAGACCGGCGCACCGGCATATTGCGCGCGGGCCGGCGCCGGGTCGAGTGAGACTTCCGGTGAGCCCGAAGAGGGTTCCGATGCGACGGTGTGGTCGCTGCAGCCGGAGAAATTGCGGCACGCCGACGTGTCTCAGCAGCCGCCGCGCTGAGTCGATGCCTGCTAGAGCGGCCCTACCGATTCACTGCGGACCAGTGCGGGCGGCCGCATCGGGATTGAGAATGTACAGCCCGGCAATCGTCTGATCGTCGCGGAAAGTGATACGAGCGACGAAATCACCGGCCTCGAAAGCCAACGGTGTGTTGGTAACGGTGAAGTCGCCGACGCGCGCGACGGCGGTGTCTCCGTGGCCCTCGTAGGCCCCAACCATCCCCGCAATCTGCGCCCACGCCTCGGCAAGCCCTTCCTCGGTCAACCCGGCGCGCATCGTCGCATCGAAGCGCGCGGTGATGTCAGACCACCGGGCATGCACATAGTCGTCGATGACCGTCCTGGCCAGCTCTGCGGCCTCGGGAAGCGGGCTGGTATTCATGACTTCTCCTGTTCGTGGATCAATCGGCTTGCCGTAACGCTGGAAAGCGGCCTGGCGCGACACACCGAGCACCTCGCCGATCTCCTGCCACGTCCGGCCCGCCTCTCGTGCCTGCTGCACAGCCGCGGCCAGCAGCGCCTCGGCCCGGTCCTGGACCTCGTTCGCCGCCCGCACCATCTCCAGCGGATCGTTCCCAGCACCCAGAACCGGCGCGGCGATGATCTTGCGGAGCTGGCGGTACAGCTGCTGACCAGTTTCAGTGAACGAACTAGGCATTGTCAATGGCGACTTTACATATAAGGAGTTGTCATCTATTAGTTGACGGAACACTGGGCTCCGACTTGCCGGCTGAGCTGATTCCGGCGTAGCGGTATGATATCAATGATATCAGGAGGTGTCTGACGTGCCTGACGTGCTAATCAGAGGATTATCGGCGGCAGCGGTGGCGCGTATCGACGCGGAAGCCAACGCCAGGGGGCTTTCTCGGCAGGAGTATCTGCGGCGCCGTTTCGAGGTCGAACGATCAGATTCGGAAACCTACGGCGGGGTCACGCTGGCCGATATGCGCCGAGCGGCTGCGGCTGCGGCTGATCTTGACGATCCGGACATCATGGGCGATGCATGGCGGTGACTTCATGGCTGATCGACAAGTCGGCCTACACCAGGATCGCCGCCTCCCCCGACGCCGAGCTCTGGAGAAACCGGATCCAACGCGGGTTGCTGAGAGTCAGCACCGTCACCCGGCTCGAGATCGGCTATTCGTTTCGTACCGCTAGCCAGGCACGAGCGGAGTCCAGCTCGCCGCCGCTGTCACTGATGCCAGTCGAACACCTGACGCCGGCAGCCGAAGAACGCGCGGTCGAGATGCAGCTGTTGCTCGCCGATCGAGGCCATCACCGGGCACCGTCCATTCCCGACCTACTCGTCGCCGCAGTCGCGGAAATCGGAGCGCTGACGGTTCTCGCTCTCGACAAGGATTTCGACCTGATCGCCCAGATCTCCGGTCAGCCCATAGAACAGCTGCGCCTGTAGCAGCAAGGCCCATGGCCTCGCTCCTCCTCCGGCGCGTTCCCGCGCCGGCATCGTCGACTCGGCTACGCCTTGATCCGGATCTTCCCCGGCTTCCACAGCCCGCTACGGGTCGCGGTGCCCAACTCCAGCTGGGCCGGCGGGGCGTCGATGATGGTGTCGAATTTGCGCAGCGATCCCCAGTCCCGGCCCCAGTCCTGGGAGAGGTAGGTCGCCATCACATGCGCCCGCAGCAGTACATCGGTGATGCCCAGCAGCCCGCCGTTGCGGCCGTCCTCCCAAGTGTCGGTGTCCTGCCTCTTGGCCGCGTAGTCCGGCGTGATGCGGAACTTCGGCACCTGGGTGACACCGTTCGCGTGCAGCATCGGCTGCTGGCACGGGAAGGCCAGCCCGACCGCCCAGTCCATCAGCACCGGCTGGGTGGAACCGATGTAGTCCTGCACGGTGCGCAACTCCGGCACCCGCGGCGGGGTGACGGCGACCCAGTCGCCGATGGACAGCGACTTGTCTTGCGCCACAATGCGAACCGCGGTCACATCGTTGGGGATCAGCGACCGGACGAAGCGCAAGTTGCGCCAGGACGGCGCCGGACCGAGGTCGTACGGTG
>CAYPTG010000104.1:0-7772 GCA_964413455.1 uncultured Mycobacterium sp.
CCGACAAATGGGCGTGGTTTTGCGAGTGGATTGCGACATTTCGTCGAGTTGGGCATGGAGCACCAACCGTGGGGCTCCTTAAGACAGCAGCTCGGGTAGCCGCTGCAGCAGCGTGGGCAGCGCGGCCCCGGCGGTCTGCCGCACCGACGCCGTCACCGAGGCCGTCAGCGGGGTGGGGTCGGGGTTGACCTCGATCACCGTCGCACCTTGTGCCAGCGCGATATCCGGCAGCGCCGCCGCCGGGTAGACGATCCCCGACGTGCCGACCACCACCACCAGATCTGCGGTGGCCACCGCTTCGACGGCGGCCTGCCACGGCTCGTCGGGCAGCTGCTCACCGAACCACACGATGCCCGGGCGGATCAGCCCGCCGCACTCACACCGCAGCGGCTCGCTCTCCAGTCGCGGCTCGGCCATCTCCGGGATCGGCCCGTAGTAGCGGGAACCGCAAGTGTCGCACCAGAATTCGAACAGGCTGCCATGCAGATGGTGCACCGTTCGGCTGCCGGCGCGCTCGTGCAGATCGTCGACGTTCTGGGTGATGACGGTGACGTCGGCGAAATCCTGCCAGGCCGCCACCGCCCGATGCCCGTCGTTGGGCTGGACTTCCTTGACCAGGTGGTGGCGCCACAGATACCAGGCCCACACCCGCTCGGGATGTTTGCGCCAGCCGTCGATGCTGGAGATTTCGTACGGGTCGTACTTGGACCAGAGCCCAGTCTCGTCGTCGCGGAACGTGGGCACCCCGCTCTCGGCGGAGATCCCCGCCCCGCTGAAGACCGCGATGCGCACGCCCTCAAGATAGTCCCGTCGCGCGGCGATCAGGCGATACTTGGTGGCGTGCAGTGGTTGCGGGTGGACGCGGGGGCTTCGGCGCCGCTGTTCGATCAGCTCAGGACGGCGGTGATCGACGCCGTTCGGGACGGTCGGCTGGCCCCGGGTGCCCGGCTGCCGACGGTTCGTGAGCTGGCCGGTGAGCTGGGCCTGGCGGTCAACACGGTGGCCCGCGCCTATCGGGAGCTGGAGTCGGCGGGTGTGGTCGAAACCCGTGGGCGGCACGGCACTTTCGTGGCCCGGGTCGACCCGAGCGACGCCGCGATGGCCGCCGCCGCCCGCACCTATGCTGACGTCGCCCGGGCGCTGGGGTTGGGGCAGACGGAGGCCCGCGGCTATCTGGACGCCGAATTTCGCGAAGGCGACTAACTCAGCTTCAGCACCTTGTCCAGGGTGCGTAGGTTCCGCGTGGTGCTGCTCGACTTGTAGCGCTTCTTTCCCATCGTGGCACCCAGCGTCGAGGCCAGTGTTTCCCCTTTGCGCACTTGCCAATACAGCACTCCCTGCCCGCGCGCGGCCTTCTCGTCGGGGCCGCCGTCGGCGGCCAGGGCGGCCAGCTCGTCGAGCACGGTGGCGTCGCTGACGAACGTCACGTAGGACTGATACTCGTCGCGCTCCGGCTCGAACGGGTACCCGTCGCGGATCGCCCGCACGGTGTCCATGTCGTACACCAGCACCCAGGCGTCGTAGCCGAACCGTTGGCGCAGCGCGGTTTCCGCGGTGGCGCGCACCGCGGCGGCGTCACCGGGCTCGTCGAACACGACGTTGCCGCTGGCCAGCACCGTCGTCACATTGCCGAATCCGGCGTCGGCGAACGCCGCGGATACGTCGGCCATCTTGAGGTTCACTCCGCCGACGTTGACCCCGCGCAGGAAAGCCGCGTAGCGCGTCATAGCTGCAGATTACCGACGTAGGCTGACATCCATGACCCGCCAGGTTTTCGACGACAAGCTGCTGGCGTTGATCGCCGACAATTCGCTGGGCGTGCTGGCCACCATCAAGCGCGACGGGCGGCCGCAGTTGTCCAACGTCGTCTACCACTTCGACCCGCGCGCGCTGACCATCGAGGTGTCGGTGACCGAGCCGCGGGCCAAGACCCGCAATCTGCGCCGCGACCCGCGCGCCTCGCTGCTGGTGAGTTCCGATGACGGCTGGTCCTACGCGGTCGCCGAGGGCGATGCGGTGCTCAGTGCGCCGGCCGCCGCCCCGGACGACGACACCGTGGAGTCACTGGTGTCGCTGTACCGCTCGATCTCCGGTGAGCATCCCGATTGGGACGAGTATCGGCAGGCGATGGTGGTTGACCGGCGGGTGCTGCTGCGTCTGCCGATCGGCCATCTGTATGGGATGCCGCCCGGTCTGCGTTGACAGCGCCCGATGACGATGCGGGACGGATATCCCGAGGAGGAGTCGGGCCATCAGGCCGAGGGTTAGGCTGCGACTATGGCCAATTCCGAGCCCGATCCGCAGGACGAAACCAAGCGCAAGTTCCGTGAAGCGCTGGAACGCAAGAACGCCAAGTCCGCTCCCGGCGGCGATCACCAAGACGGAGCCAAGAAGCAGTCCCGTGCGCACGGCCCGGTGGAGAGCCGACGGGACTTCCGTCGCAAGAGCGGCTGATCGCCGGGAAGGCCCGGACGACCGTGCCCAACTCGACGAAATGGCGCAATCCACTCGCACAACCCCGCCCGTTTGTCGGGTTGGCCGTAAGGGGCGCGCCTAGGGTGGAGTTCATGTCCAACAAGCTCTTGCTCACCCAGGACCCGGCCGCTGATTTGCTGCTGTCCGAGGAACCGTTCGCGTTGTTGTGCGGGATGATGTTGGATCAACAGATTCCGATGGAGGTCGCGTTTGTCGGCCCGCGCAAGATCGTCGAGCGGCTGGGCACCATCGACCCCCGCGAAATCGCCGCGTGCGACCCGGAGCGGTTCGCCGCGATCTGCGCGGAAAGCCCTGCAGTGCACCGCTTTCCGGGGTCGATGTCCAAACGTCTCCAGGATTTGGCCCGCGAGATCGTCGACAGCTACGGCGGTGACACCGCCGCCCTGTGGACGCAGGGCGACCCCGACGGCGCCGAGCTGCTGCGCCGGCTCAAGGCGCTGCCCGGCTTCGGCGAGCAGAAGGCCAAGATCTTTTTAGCGTTGCTGGGCAAACAGTACGGGGTGACGCCGCGGGGCTGGCGGGCCGCCGCCGGCGACTACGGCAAGGCCGGCACCTTCATGTCGATCGCCGACGTGGTGGACAAAGGCTCGCTGGAGCAGGTGCGGGCGCACAAGAAGCAGATGAAAGCGGCCGCGAAGGACAAGGCGGCGAAGGCGAAAGCCTGAGCGGCCTCACCCCACCCCGACAGCCGCCTCCAACTCACTCAACGCCTGCTCGGTGAGCGGCACCAGTTCGGCGATCCGCGGCATCACCTCGGCGCCGCTGACATAGCCGATCCCCACCTGATCGGTGTAGCCGCACACCGTGGCGTTGAGCCCCATCCCATCGTAAACCGTTGAGAGCGGATAGATTTCGTCCAGATGCGCGCCGTTGTAGTACATCGGCTTGCGCGGTCCCGTCACATTCGAGATCGCCATATTGCAGCTGGGCCGCACCAGCGAGCCGAACGGCAGCCGCGGCAGCACCACCGTCGACCCGACCGCCGGGCCGGTCACCGCGAGCATCGCGCCGGAGCCCTTGGTCTCCACCTGAGTCCTGATGTTCTTCATCGCCAGGGCGATGAACTCCAGCCGCTCGGCCGGGTCGGCGATATCGGTGCCCAGTGGGCATAGCCCGAGTCCGCACATCGCCACCAGGGTCCGCTCCGGGAGTTGGTCGCGCTCCAGTAGCCAGGCCCGCAGCGCGCCGGCGATCAGTGCGGTGACGACGTCGTCGCCGGACACTCCGGCCGCCTTGCGGATCGCGTCAATTCGCTTGTGGTCCAGGCTGATTCCGGCGGCGGTGCGGCGGTTGCCGAGCTTCGCGTTGAACCGGGTTCGCGGTGCGTCGAACGGCGGCACCACCGCATCGGTCACCATGCTGCCCAGGATGTTGGCCACTTCGGCGGTCGCGACGCGGCGGGTCAGGTCCAGGCCGGCCGCCGCGGCGTCGGCGACGGCGCGCACCGCGGACCGCCGACCGCCGCGGCGGGTGCCGCTATCGGTGGCCTCGGCGGGATCGGCCGACCCGCTGTCGTCGCCTTTGGTCGGCCGGCCGCCTCTACCGGCTTTACCGGCCTTGCTCGCTTTACCCGTCTTGCCGGAGCCTTTGGCAGCACCTTTGGCCGCATAGATCGGCGCCATCTCCCGCCGGTCGGCGTCGCCGCTCAGCGCCGCACCGAGCAGCCCCAGAGCTGCCGTGCCGTCCAGCAGCGTGTGGTGCACCTTGAGATACAGCGCGAACCGCCCGTCCGGCAGCCCGTCGATCAGGTGACTCGTCCACAGCGGCACCGACATGTCCAGTCGTCCGCTGTGCAACTCCGAGACCATCTCCCACAGGCCGCTGGGCCCGGACCCGGGGGTCAGCGTTGTCCGGTACACATGTTCGCCGAGGTCAATATCGGCAACCTCGCGCCACGCCCAGACGCCGCCGGTGTCCGAGCCCCGATGCGGGTGCCGGCGCAGGCGCGCGTCGATCGGCCGATCGGTCAGCAGACCGTGTTGGAAAAACTCATCGAGATAGCTCTGCGGGTCCGCGCCGTCCGGGAACGAGAAGATCAGGACCACGCCGATATGCATTGCGCTGCCGAATCTTTCGCCGGCGAGCATCAATGAGTCGATGGTCTCCAGTGTGTCCACTGTCGCTGATCCTATCGGGAGGCCGACTCAGGGCACCACCGACGAGCCGATGGTCGGCATGAAGGTGCACTGCTTGTCGACAGTGGTCACCTGGCCGAAGACCGTCGACATGATGCTGCCCGAGCCGGTGTCCACGATGGCGGTCAGCGTGGTCGGCCCCTCCGGGTTGATCTCCGGGTTCGGTTTCAGTGTGGCGCTGCCGGATTGGCCGGTGGTCAGGTTGACCCAGGTGAGGTTCAGCGGCAGTTTCTGCTCGGCCGCCGGCGCCGGTGTGCCCACCGCGGTGAAAACATAGGCCGTCTGCCCCGGGCCGGGACCGGGCGCCGGGATCTTCGCCGGCCCGGCTACCGTGATCGCCGTCGCGATGACGTTGCCGCCGTCCTTGAGGCATCCGTTGCTGACCGACGGGTACAGGAAGTCTTGGGTCGGCGGGTTGTTCGGGTCGTATGCCGGTGCGACGGCCGCCGGGGCCGCGCCGGGCGCGGGAGCCGCTGCGGGCGTGGGGATTTCGGGCATCGCGTCCGGCATCGGCCCGACCACCCGTTCCGGGTTGATCCCTGCCGCCAAGTGAGCGTCGGTCCCGGGCAGCGCCCCGGCGGCCGGCACATGCGGCTCCAGCGGCACCGGCCCGTTGCCCGGACCGGGGGTGAGCAACGGCACCGCGCCGTGCGCCGGCCCGGCCACCGCCGGGGCACTGGTCACGCCGCCGTTGGAAACGAACCGCGACACCGCCTGGGCCAGCACCATCGAGTTCTCCGGTGTGGCGGCGTTACCGGCCAGTTGCGACGCCGCCGTCAGCAGCAGCTCTTGGGCCGACGTGGGGTCGGCCGCCGCCTGCTGCACCACCGGGCTGAGGCTTTGCACCGCCGGCAGGCCCGGCAGCTGACCCGGATCCAGCGGGATGCTCGGGTCGGCCGCCGCGAACGGGCACAGGGCCACGGCCAGTGCGACGGTGGTCAGGCCGGTGGCCAGCTTGGCGATGTTCGGCACGGGTTGCTCCCTGGTCGGTGGCGTGTACTAGATGGCTCTGCAGGCGGTCTGGATCAGGGCAGCGCGGTGATCAGCTGCAGCGGGTTCAACGCCGCGCTGGAGGCCGCCGGTGCCGTCACCACCGGCGCCGCCGGGGCTGCGGCCGGTGTCAGGTTGACCAGCTGCGCCGGAACGCCCAGTCCGGTCAGCAGCGGCACCAGCGTGGAGCCCGGTCCGGTCGGAGCGACGGGAGCGGCGGGAACAGCCGGCGCGGCGGGAACAGCCGGTGCCCCGACGATGGGCGAGACCGGCAGCGTGCCCGGCGCGGCAATCGGGGAAACCGGCAGCGTGCCCGGCGCCGCAATCGGGGAGACCGGCAGCGTGTTCGGCGCCGGTGCGCCGACGATGGCCGATGCGCCGTTGAGTGCGGTGGCCGCGGTCTGTAGCACCGCGCCGACGCCGGCCGGGCTGGTCGCCAACTGCTGGATGGTGTTCAGCGCCGGCACGCCGGGGATGATCGGCGGAATCGCCGGGTCGGCCGCCGCCGTCGGGCTCAATGCGACCGCGGCGGCGCCCAGCCCGGCAGCGGCAATTGCGTTGGTGGCGAACAACTTTGCGAAACGTGACATGTGCGATGACTCCCTCGGTTGCAGGTCTTGTGTTCCGAAGGTAGCCAGTTACGCGAGTTACTCAAGTGACACGTGTTGCGGTTATTCAACCGTTACGGGAGCGATCCCGCCGGGTGACGATGCGGCGCAGCGCAGTGAGCCGCTGAGGAGCCCGGCAATCGGGCTACCGTTGCTCAGGTGACCAGAACCCGGAGCGCCGCGCTGGTCCTGGCGCTCAGCGTCGCCGCCCGGCTGGCCTGGACCTACCTGGCCCCCAACGGGGCCAACTTCGTCGACCTGCACGTCTATCTCGGCGGGGCGGCGGCCCTGGACCACCCGGGCACCCTGTACTCCTACGTCTACGCCGACCAGACGCCCGACTTCCCGCTGCCGTTCACCTATCCGCCGTTCGCGGCGCTGGTGTTCTACCCGCTGACCAAGCTGCCGTTCGCGGTGGTGGCGCTGATCTGGCAGCTCGGCATCATCGCCGCGCTCTACGGCGTGGTGCGGGTCAGCCAGCGCCTGATCGGCACCGCCGCCGGCGGCCACGCCACCGCCATGCTGTGGACCGCGGTGGCCATCTGGATCGAGCCGCTGCGCAGCACCTTCGACTACGGCCAGGTCAACGTGCTGCTGGTGCTGGCGCTGCTGTGGGCGGCCTACAGCAGACGCTGGTGGGTGTCCGGGCTGCTGGTGGGTCTGGCCGCCGGCGTCAAACTCACCCCGGCGATCGTCGGGGTGTACCTGGCCGGGATGCGACGCTGGGCCGCGGCGGCGTTTTCGGTGCTGGTGTTCGCCGCGACGGTCGGGTTGTCGGTCGCGGTGATCGGCCAGCAGGCCCGCTACTACTTCACCGACCTGCTCGGCGACGCCAGCCGCGTCGGCCCGATCGGCACCTCGTTCAACCAGTCCTGGCGCGGCGGGATATCGAGGATTCTGGGTTACGACGCCGGCTACGGCCCCCCGGTGCTGATCGCGATCGCGGCCACCGCGGTGCTGGCCGTCCTGGCCTGGCGGTCGCTTTCCCGCGACGACCGGCTGGGTTCACTGTTGGTGGTGGCCCTGTTCGGCCTGCTGGTTTCGCCGATCTCCTGGACCCATCACTGGATCTGGCTGCTGCCCTTGATGATCTGGCTGCTCGACGGGCCGTGGCGGGGCCGGCCCGACGCCCGGCTGCTGGGCTGGGGCTGGCTGGCCCTGACGCTGGTCGGCGTGCCCTGGCTGCTCAGCTTCGCCCAGCCGACCATCTGGCAGATCGGCCGGCCGTGGTACCTGGCCTGGGCCGGGCTGATCTACATCGTCGCCACCCTGGTCACGCTGGGCTGGATTGCCGCTGCGGGGCGGCTGCAATCTTGTCGGTTGCACTAGCTACCGTGTGTTGGAACTCACACAGGACTTACACAGGTGCGACGACGCAACAGGGGTGTGGAAATGCGATCGACTGATGTCTTGAAGTGGCTGGGAGCCTCGGCGGTAGCAGCGGGTTTGGGTGCGGCCAGCGTCGCCATGCCGGCGGTGGCCGCCGCGGATCGGGGAGGTTCGACCGGGCCTGATTCCGCCAGCTCCTCCAGTGAATCGGCGT